>JASLBT010000047.1 GCA_030146445.1 Segetibacter sp.
GCTGATCAGAATTGTTGCCGTACAAGTGAGTGACACCCGTCCGACTGCGCAGCGGGCGGGCAACCGGAGCATCATTCTTGTTCTCCGCCGGCCGCCCAAAAAAAACTTGATGTCCGGAAAAAAGATTTTCGGTGCACCCCATAAAAAACGCCGGTTCAAAGCTGAACCGGCGTTTTCTTTTGCCACCACAAAACCTACTTAGAAATTATATTCAATGTCGAGAAGGTTTTTGTGTAATATGTGTTTCTTTTTCTTCTTCTTTTTGTCGCTGAAAATGAGTGCCAGAACAAACAGCGTGGTAACCGCTACCACCTTAATTGCAAGCGCATTTCGGTTAAACGTATCTTCGGGAAGGTACACCACTCCATTTGGATCGGTAACGGCCGGGTCGTCTTTGTATCTTCCCTGTTCAGGAATTGCGCGCTCATCGAAGTGCTGCGACAAAGAGAGCAGCGCATCGCGAAGTTCGGCCCCGCGCACGGGTTTTCCGTGGCCGGCGGCAGCTACTTTTGGATTGAGCCCGGAAAGTTCGAGCACCGAACTTTTCGCACTTTGCCAATCGTAGGTGAAATATTTTGGTGGACCCTGAATGACTTTCTTCTGCGTCATTACAGACAATGCAGACTCCTGGTTAGTGGTTACAAAAGCATCACCTGCAATCAGGACGCCGTCGTTTTCCCTGAATAAACTGATGTGACCCGGCGAATGCCCGGGGGTATGTATATAGCCCCATTGTTGCAGAACGGGCAATGTGCCATCGGCAGGGAGCACATTTATACGGTTCCAAACGTCAATTGGGCCATTTGGGTAAACCCACGACATCCAGGCCATCATACCGCCCCCTACTGTGGGATCCGGTGGTGGATACGAGGACTTGCCGGTAAGGTATGGAATCTCTAAAAAGTGTGCATAAACCGGAACATCCCAGTCTTCGGCTAAGCGGGCCAGTGAGCCCACATGATCAAAGTGCCCGTGCGTCAGGATGATGGCTGATGGACGGTTATCAGTTCCAAAGAGGAAATTTGCCATCTTTTTGATCTTCCCTGCAGACCATTTCAGCCCGGTATCTACCAGGACCCAGTCGGCCGATTGTTCATCCTGGATCATATAAAAGTTTACAAATACGTCTTTCATGCCCCATATTCCGGGAGCAACTGTAAACATGTTCCGGGGAATGCGTTCATTCTGTACTGCTTTCATACGTTATGCTGGTGTTTTCTTTAAAAGATGACTGATTTGTTACTCGAATCAAGGATTCGGTAATAAAAACATGCCACGGATGCGCCCGGGAGGACTTCAATAAAAGCCCTATTCCAAGAAACCTGCACCGCCTTCGACTTTCAGCAAGGCTACTCACCTTAGCTACACCAAGGTCTCAAAGAAGCAAGAACCAAACTAATAGCGCTCAGACTCAACAGAAACGCATGATCTTCAGGATGCGGCATAGGATTTTTAGAACTAAAGAAAAACCAGATCATGAGCAAAGAAAAAAACAACCCCAAAGACGACAATCAAGAGCAACCAGACCCTATAAACAAGCCGGAAGAAGTACCTGAATCAAACGATGAGAAGATCGATCAGGATTTTCCAGGCTACCCGCATTACCCGGCAAAAGACGATATCTTAAATCCGGAGAATAATACTGAACGCATTGATGTTGATGTTGAAAATATTACCAGGTCTACAAACAAGGTGCGCTTTATTGAAAGGGATGAAATACAACGTCCCAATTCAGGTGAAGGAGAAATCGCAGCCGACGAAAATGATGAGATCGGCATTGTACCCGGCACTGAAGCAGATGTTACCGAAGATGACCTTTTGATACTGGAGGCTACAGATGGCACTATCGGGCGGAATATGGAGGAAGAACTCACCGCTACAGACAACTTAAAAGAAATTATGGCCGATGATCTCGACTTACCCGGAACTGAGATCGACGACAATAATGAAGCGCTGGGCGAAGAAGACGAGGAAAACAATTATTATAGTCTCGGCGCTGATAAAGAAGATATACTCGAAGATATTAATGATTAACGGGTTGGGAATTTTTTTCCGCACCTGGCCAAACTCTCCGTAATTGTTTCGAAACGAATGTTTTACACTTGTTTTGCCGTGGTTTGCCGGACAGCTACTCTACATTATTTGCAACCGGACTGCCGGAGGGAATAACTTTTACCTTACGGCTGCTAAAAACTTCTATCTTCTTAAGAATCCAAATAGATAACATCAGCCACATCAAGCCCAGGCAAAATCCGGCTATCACATCACTGGCGTAGTGTACCCGCAGGTATACGCGGCTGGCTCCTACACAAACAATCAGCAGGCTTAGCGCAGTGATACTGACAACTTTAATGGTGCGATGAATGCTTTCACTCCGGTAGATCATATAAATAAGAAGGCCATAGAAGGAGCAACTCATGGTTGCGTGGCCGCTCGGAAAACTCATCCCACGGGCTGCTTCCAATAAGGGCATCAAGGGACGTTCGCGTTTAAAAAAAAACTTAAGCAGGAACATCATGCACATACTGCTCAGGGCGATCACAGGTACCCTGATTGAATACCAGCGATGTTTGCGTATAAACGCAAAGTAAAAAACAAGCACCAGGTTAGCGGGTATTAAAAAGTAATGCGTACCGAGCAGCGAAAAAAACTCCATCACCTCTGTACTTCGATGACTTACAATGCGGCTCATGAATCTAAAAGCGCGCTGGTCGAAATCTTCCCTATTCTGAAAAAAGATCATCCGGATCAGGAAAACAAAAACAAGCATTGCACTAAAAAATGCAAGCAGGGTTACCAGCAGTTCAACAGAGATTAGGGTAACCGTTGCCCAGAACTTTTTAATGCCCAGTCTTACTTTACTTATCATTAAATCAGTTTAACACGTGGTGTCAGTTGCGGGATTCCGGCGAATGTGCCGCAGGCAGATCACACAAAAATTGATGCCACTATTTGCTATTGTAAACTCTTTTGCATGAGATCGTAAAGGATCTTTTGAGCTGCTTCGTTCCATGTTCTTGTGGTATCCTGTAGAAAGTGCCGTTTAAAGGCAAGCTTTGCTGCCGAGCTGTCCCGCACGTCGTACCCAACAAGTCTCAGCCCAAGCATTGCATCGAAGTTTTCAGGAACGAAGAGGTGTGTGGTATCACTGTACCATAGCCCGAAACCACGCTCTGAAAGCACTTTCCAGGGGAAGGTCACATTCGGATCATTTTTACGGGTTGGTGCAATGTCGGCATGACCGATAAAATTATTTACGGGGATCGCGTATTTGTGTTTCAAGGTGTCCAACAGTACAAGTAAGCTGGTGATCTGTGGTTCAGTAAAACCTTCAAATCCATTGTTATCGATTTCAATTCCGATAGAAGAGGAATTGATATCGGTGAGGGAACCCCAGCGGGCCGAACCGCCATGCCATGCGCGGAGGTAATCGTTCAGCATGTGGTGTACTGTACCATCTTTGCAAATTACGTAATGGGCACTCACCTGGGTCCGTACCAGGGTGAACGTTTTAAGTGTTTGATCGCAACTGTTCTGTGCTGTATGATGTATGATAACATAGTTCGGTTTGCGAAGGTTGAAGTTTGTTGTGCCCACCCACTGGTGGGGAGTTTTGTTGGTTGCCGCAAAAAGTTCAGGAGCTTTCCGAAGCTGTTTACTAAGTTCCTTTGCCTGCCTTTTGTATTGAATATTGGTCTCGTGATAGGGATGATGGCTACAACTCGCCACAGCCAGTACAAAACAAAGCAAAAATGACATTATTGGTTGCATGCTGTGGTTTTTAGCACAATTAAAGTAAACTTCAGGAAACGTTGTTACAGTTGTACGGTGATGTAAATGGTGAGGTCGAAATAGCTTAACAGGCGAACGGATCCTAGGCTGTATTTCATAAGCGCAGCGGCTCTAAGTAGTGGCACAATACCGCGTCATATACTGCAACTGTAATCTTGCCAGCCGCTGAAGTATTGCGACCCGCCATGGTGAACATGCTGAAGAATATTTTTTGGAGCCGGCCTTTGTACCATGGTTGGACCCTGTTGCGACGCTCCGTTCAACGATCACCTGGAAATTTGGCAAGAAGCGAAGAATATGCCGATTACAACGGTACCGATGTTACTCCTTGATCTTTAGCCGGAATTTTTCTATTGCACTTTTACTATGATCGCTAAGTATTAGCTTGCCACTGATGGCTGCCCTTTCACTAAGCATCTCATCCCAATTTTCTGTTCCTTTCCAAAATATCTTTTTGAGTTCTTTTGTTGCGGCCGGGCTACTGTGTGCAAGTGAGTCCGATAACCTTTCAATAGAATCATCCATACCGGTTTTTTCTGCATGCAGTTCGGCGTATAATCCTTTCCTTCTCGCCCAATCTGCAGTCCGCCACATTGCAGAGTCAATACTCAGCTGGGTAAATGCAGATAGGCCAAGTTTGCGCTCTACTGCTGGGCCGACAACAAAAGGACCTATGCCTATTGAGAGTTCGCTTAGTTTAACGTCTGCTCCTTCTTTTGCAATAGCGTAATCAGCTGCAGCTGCAATTCCCACTCCCCCTCCAACACATTTACCATGTATCCTCGCAATAATAAATTGGGGTGTTTTGCGCATTGCATTGATCACCTTGCTGAAACCAAGAAAAAACTGGAAACCCTCGTGTTCGTTGCTGATGGAGGCGAGTTCCTGGAACGAAGCGCCTGAACAAAATGTGGTTTCGCCGGTCGACCGTAATACAATAACTTTTGTATGACCATTTAATCCTTCGCTGTGGATCGTTTGTGCAAGGTTTTCCAGCAGTTTGCCCGGTAACGAATTGCCCTGCGGATGATGAAACTCGATGGTACATATGCCGTGTTCGGTTTCAGTTTTGACATAGCCTTCTTTGATTTCGGTGATCATATAGCTTTTGTTTGGTGATGATAAAGAGCAGTCGGCATCGTGCTTTCCAGGAGTAGTGGATTATGACAACAAAGGAATATACCGTTCCTGTTGATCAGGCAGTGAATTTAAAAGAATACGAAAACAGTTGCAACATCTATTTCAGCAACGGGCGAAAATATTGCGTGGTTAGCACTCCGTGTTCCGGCAGTTTAACGTGCAAAATATCCCAAACAATTATGTCGTTTCTCGCTTTTTAACCATGGTTAAAATGGTCCCCACGGCTACCTGCCCGTTGTCCTGATCGTAAACATCAACAAACCACTTAACAATGCCCTTCCCTATTTCGCTCTCATCGCGTTTATCCTGGTCGATCTTTTCCTTTACTGTTAATCGTACGCCAATGGTTGTACCTGCGTAAACAGGTTTTGTAAACCGGAGTTCATCAATTCCGTAGTTCAACAATACCGGTCCCTTCTCAGCATTCACAAACAAACCGGCGGCGGCGCTTAGGATAAAGTAACCGTGCGCAACGGGTTTTTCGAACAGTGTACCGTCCAGCGAAGTATGATCGGTATGTGCATAAAAGTGGTCCCAGCTCAGGTTCGCAAAATTGGAGATGTCTGCCTCGGTTATTGTTCTTTTGGCAGTAACAAGCGTGTCTCCAACGTTTAACTCCTCGAAATATTTTTTGAATGGGTGTTTGTCTTCCTGCACCTGTTTTGCACCCGGCTGGTAAACATTTGTAATCGCCGCGATCATAGAGGGTGATCCCTGCAAGGCCACCCGCTGCATATAATGTTTTACACCCCGTATACCACCCATCTCTTCACCGCCTCCTGCCCGGCCAGGTCCGCCATGTACCAGTAAAGGCAGGGGACTACCAAATCCTGTATTCTCTTCTGCACATTCATGATTAAGTACGAGTATCCTGCCGTGATGAGTTGCTGCCTCCAATACAAAACTTCTCGCAATCCCCGGATCAGCAGTTACCACTGAACAAACAAGGGAGCCCTTTCCTTTCTTTGATAGTTCAACAGCCTGGCAGGTTCCGGAATACGGCATCAGCGTGCTTACGGGTCCGAATGCCTCTATCGTATGAACATCATCAGTTGAGAAGGGCTCTGTATTCAGTAATAAAATTGGGGATAGGAATGCGCCGACATTATAATCGGCGTCGATTAAGTCTGCATGATCTAAGCTTCCATAAACAATCGAAGACGACCTGAGCAGCTGGTTTACATGACTCCTTACTTCGTCAACCTGCCCCTTTCCTGCCAACGCACCCATCCTAACCTGCTCATTTGCCGGGTTGCCAATAACCGTTTTTTTGAGAGCAGCACCCAGTGCAATCTGCACATCTTCGAGTTTGTTCTCCGGAACAAAAATTCTGCGTATGGCTGTACACTTTTGTCCAGCTTTGGCGGTCATCTCTCTTCTAACTTCTTTAATAAACAGTTCCCATTCCGGCATATGCGGTTCTACATCATTGCCGAGCACAATGCAATTGAGACTGTCTGCCTCCATGTTGAAGGGAACGTTTTGTTCAAGGATTCGCTTTCGTGATTTTAGCTTCTGCCCGGTTATCGCTGAGCCTGTAAATGTGATCACGTCCTGCGAACAAACCAGGTCTAACAGGTTTCCGGTGCTGCCGCAAATGAGTTGGAGCGCCCCGGGGGGAAGTATACCCGACCGATGAATCTCTTTTACTACGGCATGGGTAAGGTAACAAGTGAGCGAGGCCGGTTTAACAATGGCCGGAATGCCGGCGAGTAAATTAACAGCGATTTTTTCGAGCATTCCCCAAACCGGAAAATTAAAGGCGTTAATATGAATTGCAGCACCCTCCTTAGGAACCAGTATATGCTGACCTACAAACCCGCCTGTTTTGCTGAGCTTGTGGCTTTCACCATCGAGACAGAAGGTTTCGTTTGGAAATTTCCTGCGGAGAGAAGCATTTGCAAACAGGTTCCCGATACCGCCTTCGATGTCTATCCAGCTGTCCGATCTTGTGGCTCCTGTTTGATAACTAATGTTGTAAAATAATTCCTTGCGTTCTGAAAGATACAATGCAAGCGCCCGTAACATTCGCCCACGTTCATGAAAGGTCATCTGGCGAAGAGCAGGATTTCCCACGGTACGCGCAAAGTTGAGCATAGCTTCAAAATCAAGCCCGTTGGCGGTAGCAATTGCAACCGGTTCGGCAGTGACAGCATCTACCAGTAACTGACCATCGCCGTCGCCTTCAATCCAACTGCCTAATACATAATTATCCAGTTTTTGCATAGCGTTGTTTATGCAACAAAACTAACAATTGTTAGTATAAACGAGTTCAGAATCACAACTCCGGCCCGGGATAATTTGTACCGCTGGCATAAATCAGCTAATGCGCATTAAAGTGGTTTCGAAACAAGGCCAGAGATGTCCGCAGGGGATTGTTTAGGATGGCATTACTTATTCTTTATCCCGGAATTTGTTAAAGAGGTCGTACCGGAATTTGATATTTCCGTCTGCGCCGGGCGTTCCACGAATATACACGCTGGTCCCCCCTTTCTTGTCGGTGCCGACGTTTTCAGGAGTATAGTCTTTGTCTCTCTTTTTCAGGTTGCTGAGCGGGATCTGGATCGAGAGATCGGTCGTTTTCTTCATGCTGTAAACCCCTTCGATAAACATAGACAGTACGTTGGATTGAATCTCCATACGATTGATCTTTACTTCCTGATTTCTAATCTCAAGGGTGTCCTTTAACTCAGCAAATTGAATATTATCGAAGTCACGGTTTTTAAAAAGAAAGTTCTGGAGTTTTTTTACAGGTTCATAATTTAAAAGCGCTCCATTTTTCAATGAAAAAATTACCAGTCCGTCGATGGTCGATGGATATACGTTGCCCTCATCATCAAGACCAACAGATAAGTTGACGTCTGAGGTAAGCTGTCCTTTCAGGCTCTCACCGGTAATTCCATCCTGGCCAAAATTGTCAAAAGCATTAAACACTTTGCTCACGTCCATATTGCTGAGCGAGATACGCGCTTTTGCATTGTGATAGTTTACGTGCTTATCTTTTAGTGATCCGGTTATCTCCATTTTGCCGCCGGCATGATCGAGGCTCACCTTTTGAAGAATCCAGCTGTCCTGCAACATGTTAATTAGTCCGGTAACGTTCGTGGCCTCGAATTTTTTATAGAGAAGTTTGTCCGCCCGAAGACTTACATCAATACTCCCTTTTTCGAGCACCTCATCGAGCTTACGGGCGGCGATTTCAATCTGGTTGCCGATACCTTTTTTGGCTACCACGTTTTGCCGTTTTTTTAGTAATGAGGTAAACGCGGCCAGGTTCAAAGAAGGTGAATAAACGCTCCAGTTCAGTACCACTTTATTTACCTGCGTGTTCACCAGGGTCAACACGTTTTTGGCGGTCCCTTCCATGATGATGCTGTTCTTCAACACCTCGCATTGTAAATTTTGTACAAACACGTCGGAGTTACGGAAAACGATTTTCCCGTTCACATTCTGGAGGGGTATACCCCTCGGGTTATAGTTAATCAACCCATTTTTTATCGTAATTACCCCATTCACAAAGGAGTTGTTGGTAGTGTTTCTTTGCAGAGGGCCTTTATACCTTAAGTCGGCTTCTGCCTGTCCGGAAGTAAGCGTAACCGCGGCGCTATTTAATAAATCGTTCAGGGTCGTAAGGGGAAACTTAGACTTCAGGTCACAGGTCAGAACAGGTTTGAACAGGTCATTAATGAGAATGTTCTCTGATGTAATCGGTAAACCCTGCCATTTACCTGTGAACTTCCGGATCTCGATCTTCGAATTGGGATCTTTTCTTGGCAAGCCGGCCACTACTTCATTAGTGTAACTTCCGGCAAAAGAACAATCGTTGAATTCGATCAGTGGGCTTTTGATATCATTGTTTTTGGTCAGCCACGATGCATGAATCAATGGCTCTCCCTTAAGCGGCCCCTGAACAGAAACAGATACATTTAATTTGTTATTCGCTGAAACAACGGAAAGCGCTTTCGAGATCTTTTCTGTTACCAGGGTTCGTGCGAAATTGTAGCCGATGTCGTTTGTATGAACCCTCAACAGGAATTCGGGCTTTTTTCCTTCTCTTGGCGACATATCAAATCTACCCGTCAAATTAAACGGATGTTTTGCGATCACCACATCGATGCTATCAAACTGAAGCTGCTTCAGGTCTTTGTTATATCGAAGTGCATATTTGCCTTCAAACTGCTGGTTTTTGGTAAAACTCCCGCGTGGCAGGTAAAACGCAAGACTACGGATGAACATTTTGTTATTTACATCAACCGACAAAACCGAACCCTCGTCGTTAATGTCAGCTTCTAAAGACTGCACGGTAAAATCGATCAACTTTTGTTTTTGTAAGTCGTTTATGGTCACCATGAAATCCTGCAGATTTACATCCCGCAACTCACTGTTCTGTGAAACAGATGCAGGCTTTTTTGTCTGAACTTTTTGGTTCAACAAATAGCTGTTGCTATAACCATTGCTATCTGTAAACAGGTACATACTCCCATTTTGTATGCTGATGCCCGTAAGCGCAGACTCCTTTTTTATCAACTTCCAAAAACCAACACGAACAAAAACCTCGCTTGCCTTAAAGAAGGTATGCTGATGCTGCCGGAACAAAGTGTCTTTAATCGCGATGTCCTTCACAACCACTGATACGCGTGGAAAGCTCCTGAAGAAACTCAGGTCGACGTCCCGGATCGAAACATCACCTTCAATTCTTTTCCCGATTTCGGCGGTTATCTGACTGACTATCGACTTTTTATTCGCAGTTACATAGATGTAAAGAATGATATATAGCACCAAAAGGAAGCCCACAAGAAAACCAAAACCCTTAAGTATGTTTTTAAGATATTTGTTCAAGAAGTGCAGTTGTAGATAGTATAGACAAATTACTATGCCAACAACTGTGATCGAAATGAGAATCTTATAGAATCTTAAATGTTCACGTATTTCAGGAGTTAACCTGGGAATTACACGTTTTTGATGAAAATCCGGCCGTTTCAAGGTGATATCATCGCGGTTAAGTCCATTAGACAGCGCCGGTTTAAAAGGATGGTTCCTGCAAAACTGTAATCATCGGAGTAGTTCTGCTGCCACTGACGGCTATCTCCAGGGTCTTACAGACGGCTGAAAGACCGATATAGAAACTGAAATGCATGCAAAATGCTGCGCTTTGTAATTTCAAACCCGTGTTCTTCCAGGTCTGTGACCAGCTTGCGGTTATCGACACCGACTTGAAAGGGGTAATTACCTCGCATGGTTATCCACCGTTATGGAGTCGTGAACCCACTTTTAAAACACTCATTCATTTTATCCTCGAACAGCAGGTGTCGCTGGCATCGGCTAAAGCCGCCTTAAACAGGCTCGAAAGCGCCATCGAAGAGATTACTCCTCAACGGTTGCTTGTACTTTCAGCTGACGACCTTAGAGCCTGTTCTTTCAGCCGGCAAAAAGCTGCCTACGCACGGGGCCTTGCCGAAGCGATCATCCATGGGGAGTTGTCGATAGAACTCTTGCAGCTCATGCCGGATGGTGACGTTCGTTCCACGCTTAAAAAGGTTAAAGGTATTGGCGATTGGACCGTTGATGTTTTCCTGATGATGTCGCTCCATCGCTGTGACTTGTTTCCGACGGGCGACGTGGCACTGGTAAACAGTATTAAAGAAGTAAAAGGTTTGGGTAAACACGCGGGTAAGCCGGCGATCATCGATGCTGCAGAGCTGTGGCGGCCTTACAGGTCTGTCGCGGCCTATATTCTATGGCATGCGTACCTGCAAAGAAAGCAAAAACCGTTGTGATGTTTTCGCCCCTCAACGTTAAGCAGAACCCTTCCCGCCTTGAGATTGTTTAAACCCGGAACCGGGGGTAAAAACTTGCGCGGCAGTTTGAGGGGCCGATGCAGGCAACCTGGTGGAAATGCCTTTTTCACCGGCCGGGGGAAAATAAAAAGGGCTTGCCTCGTTATGGTGGAAGAAAGCCCTTTAAGTAAGTGTGTCCTTGATTTACCTGATAATGTCCGCAGACCACAATGTGGTCGTGGTATACCTCAGGAGTCTATCCCAACTCAACAGGTGGCTGGCCATTATTGATGTGATAGCTTGTGTTAGTGAAAGTTATTATACTCATATGCGGGATCCATCCTGGAACAAGCCTGCATCTCGAAAACTGGTTTAATCAAGCCATCGGCAAGGTTATAAACCCATCCATGAAGGTCTGGGCTTGCATCCTGGGCCCAGGCCTTTTGGATGATAGACGTTTTAGATAAGTTAATCACCTGCTCCTGCACAGTGAGTTCAATCAACTTGTTTAACCTCTCATCGCCGTCCGGCACGGCTTCAAGTTCTGCACGGTGTATTTGGTAAATGTCCTTTATGTTTCTTAGCCACATGTTCAACGCCTGCTTGTAGTCGTTAGTAGTAAGTGCAGCCTTTACACCTCCGCAGCCATAGTGCCCGCAAACAATCACGTGTTTGACTTTGAGTACTTCAACAGCATAATGTAACACACTCAACATGTTCACATCAGTATTCACCACCAGGTTTGCTATATTCCTGTGAACGAAAATTTCTCCCGGTAGGGTATTGGTTATCTGGTTTGCCGGTATCCTGCTATCGCTGCAGCCAATCCATAAGAATTCAGGTGATTGTACTTGTTCTAATCTGGAGAAAAACTCTGGGTCATCCTCTTTCATTTCTTTGGCCCACGCCTTGTTTTCGAGCAGCAATTTTTCACAGGAGGTCATCAGTAGGCGTTTGCGGGTTCGTTAACCAACAAATGCATGGTTTTGTTCATGCTTTTTTTCACCTCGACCGTGATGTTTTTTAGATGGGCATGTTTAAGAAAGTTATTGATTTCCTCAATTACGTCCTTATCTATAAAATCAGCTCTGGTAGCATCGATGAGAATAAAAGAATTTTCAGGTACTTCTTCAAGCTTACGTTTTATGATGGGTTTGTTTAAAAACGAAACGTCTTTACGCAAGCGGAACAGGTACCTGTTGTCGTCGTTAACCACGAGCACAGAAGATTTGAAGTTGCTGCGGATCATAAAGAACAGACCCACTAAAATACCTATAACAATTCCGACCAACAGATCGGTTAAAAGTATGGCAAGTACGGTTACCACGAAAGGAGCAAACTGGTCCCAACCCTTCCTGTAAAAGTCTCTGAATAACCCAACTTTTGCAAGTTTGTAACCGGTAAAGATCAGGATGGCAGCTAAAGCTGACAGCGGAATAAGATTTAATACGGTCGGAATGAAGTAAACTGAAACCAGTAATAACGTTCCGTGCGTTATGGTAGACATCTTTGTTTTAGCACCTGCCATCACGTTTGCCGAACTACGCACAACTACCGACGTTAGCGGTAGACCCCCGATTAAGCCCGAAACAAAATTTCCGACTCCTTGAGCCTTCAACTCCCGGTTTGTCGGCGTTACTCTTTTTAGTGGATCTAACTTGTCTACGGCTTCAATTCCGAGCAAGGTTTCAAGGCTTGCAACAATAGCGATCGTCAGGCCACTGATCCAAACCTGCGGGTTACTGATGTGCGAAAAATCGGGGAACGTAAAAAAGGAAACAAACATTCTTGCATTTTCTGCAATAGGTAGGGTAACCAGGTGCTTTTGTTCTAACGCAAGATTTGGTGCACTGCCTGCAAAAAGGATGTTTATAAATACCCCTGCAAGAACGACGACAAGGGGCCCGGGAATAAGTGACAGGACTTTCTTCGACTTAAAGAACTTTGTCTCCCAGAGAATAAGGATAAACAGGGAAATCGCCCCGATGATCAGGGCCCCCATTGTAATGGCATTTAATGAATTAAACACACCGGAAAAGGTATTTTCGTTATTTCCCTGGATGAACGACTCATCGCCCTCATAGTCTTTGTCGTATCCGAAAAAGTGAGGTAATTGTTTTAGGATCAGGATTATGCCAATGGCAGCTAACATTCCTTTGATAACGGAGTTTGGAACATAATCACCGATGATCCCTGCCTTGAGAAAGCCAAGTACCAACTGGAAAATGCCGGCCAATACGACTGCCAGCAAAAATGCTTCATAAACCTGTAATTTGGTAATGGCAGCAAATACAATTGCGGTTAAGCCTGCAGCAGGGCCGCTTACACTTAATTGGGAGCCACTTAACGAACCTATTACAATGCCGCCGACCATACCAGCGATTATACCGGAAAAAAGTGGCGCACCTGAACCTAATGCAATCCCCAGACACAAAGGCAAAGCCACCAAAAACACAACAATTGATGCAGGAAGATCAGAGCCGGCGTTCTGTAAGTATTTTTTCATTCTTCTTATTTTTTAAAGTATACAGTACAAGATCACGTTTAGATGATGCTCGTACAAAGAGCAGTGGTCGATCATGAAACTGTATTTCGCATATTCATGCGAAACAAAGCTGTAGATCTGTATTATTTTAGTATTGTGTGGACCTGCTTAGCCTGCTAAATTTTGATGCCATCGCCATTAATGCATGAAACAGTTACATGAAGACAATTGAGTATGATATATTGAACTCCGGGCCAGGACGGCAGAACTAAATAAGCACGAACAGGCAGGGAGTTCTCCCAGGCACTAACAAAAATCCGGAGGCGGAGATACGACGTCCGTGGAATGATTGGACGGTATCTGTTCGGAAATGTGGATATAAATCAATGCCTTCGAACCTTCCGGGTCAAAGGTGTGTGACAGAAATGCCGAAGGAAGAATTGCTTTTACGAAATGGCCATCTTCGGAGTGAGTCTCGTTACCATGCGGAATCTCTTCGGTCCATTGATTTTGGCTGATGGCTTCACCAATCCGCTGTACCGGCAGAATTTGGATCAACATCAGCATTGCAAAAAGAAACGATATGACTTTGAGCCGCGGCATGTACGCAAATATAAAGGCAGAAAGTATCCTGACCAAGCGCCGGGATCCTTTAACAATTAAATGACAGAATGTACTAAAGTTTAAAGCGGTAATAAAGATGGTGATACGGGCTTTATGTATTCAGTCCGCCGCAAACACTTATGACCTGCCCGGTAACATAGCTGCTTAAATCGCTGGCCAGGAACAATGTGGAGTTGGCAATTTCCTCTGCTTTGCCAAAACGGCCAAGGGGAATCTTTTCGAGGAAGGTTTTAGAAGCATCACTTTCTTGTAGGTAGTGGGTCATGTCGGTTTCGATGAACCCCGGCGCAATGGCATTACAGCGGATGTTCCTGCTTCCCAATTCAAGCGCAACTGATTTCGTGAACCCGATGATTCCCGCCTTTGAAGCGGCGTAACTGCTTTGACCGGCATTGCCCTTAAGGCCTATGATAGAACTCATATTAACAATACTTCCTTTACGAGCTTTCATCATTGGTTTGATCACCTGCTTTGTCATATTGAATACACTGTTGAGGTTAACCTGCATAACCTCGTCCCATTGCTCTGCCGTCATACGTAACAGCAGGTTGTCTTTACTGATGCCGGCATTATTCACACAAACGTCAATACTTCCAAACTCCCTGAGTACCTCGTTTACAAAGGCCTCACACTCGCTAATCACCGCTGCATTACTGCGGTAAGCCTTTCCCTTAACACCCATGGCAGTGATCCTGTCTTCAACTGCTTTCGCTTTGTCCGTACTTCCCTCGCTTATGTAAGTGAAAGCGACGTTTGCACCATGTGAAGCCAGCCGTTCTGCAATGGCTTCACCAATGCCCCGGGCCGCACCCGTTACGATAGCTACTTTTCCTTCAAGTAATTTCATGGGGTCCTTTTAAGAGATTAGGATTTCAAAAATATAGTATTCGGCGTCAAAGTCATCCTAATCAATGGCATAATAAACTGTTGCCTGATTTGAAAGATTGTTCGCCCCGGCATAGGGGTGGGCTAACATGGCTCGGTCGACATCATGGGTGCTTAGCGAAGCGCACACTTGTACATATGGGTTGCCCGCAAAACATCTGCCGATGACACAGCTATTGAAAAACGTGGCAAGTCCAATTGCCTGCCTGCTCCTCCTCACCGCTATATCAAACCAATAATTTCTTCGAGGTAATTCCGGTCATTACTAAGCCTTGGTACTTTATGTTGCCCGCCAAGTTTGCCTTTGCTTCGCAGCCATTCCTGGAAAACCCCTTTGCGCAGGTTCTTTACCACCGGCATTCTTAGTGCTATATCCTTATGTCGTTTTGCTTCATAGTCGCTGTTCACACTTTTGAGCGCACTATCGAGTTCGTACGTAAAAAGACCAAGGTCGGCCGGCTCATGTTCGAACTCGATGAGCCATTCGTGACTACCATTACCCTGGTCGCTGAAGTAAATCGGTGCAGCGGTATAATCATTTACGATAGCCCCTGTTTTTTCGCAGGCAACTGCTATTGCCTTGTCAGAATTATCTACAATCACCTCTTCGCCGAAAGCATTGATAAAATGTTTTACCCTGCCCGTTACCTTTACTTTGAACGGAAAGCGGGAGGTAAATTTTACGGTGTCGCCAACGAGGTAACGCCATAAGCCGCCATTTGTGCTGATGACGATCGCATAGTTCCTGTTTAGTTCCACCTTGTCGAGGCCCACTGTTTCGGGAGAGGCTTTGCCGTATTCTTCGACGGGCATGAATTCGTAAAAAATGCCATGCTGAAGGAACAGCAGCATACCCTCTTCAGTGGGATTATTCATCGCTGCGAAAAATCCTTCGCTTGCATTATAGAGGTCGATATAATTAATGGGTGCGCCGATGAGCTTGTCGAACTGTTCGCGATAAGGGGTAAAAGAAACCCCACCGTGAATATAGAGCTCAAGGTTAGGCCAAACCTCCTTTAGGTTTTGCTTCCCGGTGATCTCGAGTATCCGTTTGATTAAAACGAGTGTCCAGGTAGGTACACCGCTGATGCTGGTAACATTTTCCGGTATTGTTGTCTCGGCCAGCTTTTCAATTTTTGTTTCCCATTCGTCGAGCAAAGCTATTGAGAGCTCAGGTGTGCGCAGCCAGTGCCCCCAGAAAGGGGTGTTCTGCATCAGCACCGCGCTGAGATCGCCATATTGCGACTCATCGTTTAGTCGGTTCACCTGGTGACTCCCTCCGATAACAAGGCCTTTGCCGGTGAGCAAATCGCTATCGGGATTAAACTGGTAATAAAGGGTTAGAACATCTTTCGCGCCCTGGAAGTGGGTCTCCTGCAAACTCTCATCAGTAATCGGGATAAACTTGCTCTTATCGCTGGTTGTTCCGCTGCTTTTTGCAAACCAGCTTACCTGTGTGTTCCACAACAGGTTTTGTTCGCCATTCATGATTCGCTCGATGTACGGCTTCAGGTCGTCGTATTCACTAATCGGAACGGCTTCTTTGAAAGCAGAAACGGTAAACAATTTATCAAAGCCATATTTACGGCCAAACTCGGTGTATTGTGCGGAAGTTACCAGATGCTGCAGAACTTCTCTTTGTGCTTCAAGTGGGTGATTGATCCAGTGTTCGATATGCCACAACCTTAATCGGGCAAGCCGTGAAATCGCAGGACTGAAAATTTTCATATGATGCAATAATAGGTAAAAACAGGTTCAGTAAACAACTCGGGCAAGTGGCACGGTTGGCGTTGTAAGTTGGTTCTCAGAGCGTATTCGACGTGGTCGTTTCGGGATCATCAGTATTCAAGTCGCTAAAGGTGCTTACATAACCTGGTTGCTTGTTGTTGCGCCCCATCTCGATAATCCAGTCCTTACGTTTTAGTTCGAAATTTGTTCCCAGGTACAGGCGGCGTACCTGTTCATCCTGCGCAAGCTGTTCAGCAGTACCGGTTTTAAAGATCTTTCCCTCGATCAGCAGGTATGCCCGATCGCAGATAGAAAGCGTTTCATTTACGTTGTGGTCGGTAATAAGAATGCCAATGTTCCTGTATTTAAGCCGGGCAACAACGGTTTGAATATCCTCAACGGCTATGGGGTCGACACCGGCAAACGGTTCGTCGAGAAGGATAAATTTTGGATCTACCGCGAGCGCCCGGGCGATCTCGGTCCGTCGTCTCTCACCTCCACTCAGGCTGTCACCATTGTTTTTTCTTACGTGGTGTAGGTTGAATTCATCGAGTAACGCCTCGAGTTTTGCTTTTTGTTCCTTACGTGAAAGTCGTGTCATTTCGAGAACTGCTTTTATATTGTCTTCCACGGAAAGTTTCCTGAAAACACTTGCTTCCTGCGGCAAATAGCCAACGCCCATCTGTGCGCGTTTATACATCGGAAGCCGGGTGATGTTTAGATCATTTAGAAAAACATTGCCCTTGTCGGGTTTTATCAGCCCCACAACCATGTAAAAGGTCGTGGTTTTTCCTGCACCATTCGGCCCCAGTAAACCTACGATTTCGCCTTGCTTTACATTTACAGATACATCGTCGACAACCGTGCGGTTCTTATAGCTCTTAATCAAATGATCGGTATGTATAGTCAGGCTCAAGCGTTACAGTTTCAAACAAAAATAAGTATATAGCCTATGAATGTACGGCTCTTAACAGTTTGTTGAGCTGCTTTGCTTTACCGTGCTCGTATCTTCTAACATAGAACGGGCCTGTTGTTGGCTGTAGCTGCTATTGGTGCTGTTTATATTCATTGTTGAATTATGTTTGCAGAACAGATAATATATAATGACAGTAATTGATCACATTAACCAGAGTAAAGACACCCTGATCTCTTTTGAAGTGCTGCCCCCGCTGAAAGGTAAAAGCATTAATTCGATATACGACCACCTTGATCCGTTGATGGAGTTCAAGCCATCGTGGATAAATGTTACTTATCACCGTAGTGAAACGATGTTTAAGAAGAAACAGGATGGCACCTTTGATAAAGTGGAAGTAAGAAAAAGACCGGGAACTGTAGGGATCTGTGCGGCGATCATGAACCACTACCAGATCGATGCTGTTCCCCATTTTATTTGCGGTGGCTTCAGCAAGCGTGAAACAGAGGATGCACTTATTGACCTGAATTTTCTTGATGTGGATAATGTGCTGGTGTTAAGGGGCGATGCACCAAAAAACGAAACCTCTTTCGAGCCTGAACCAGACGGGCACCGTTATGCAATAGACCTGCTTAAACAGGTTTCGAACCTGAATAATGGTATTTACCTGGACGAAGATATTTTGAACGGTGGTAAAACCAGGTTTTGTATTGGAGTAGCAGGTTATCCCGAGAAACATTTTGAAGCACCAAACCTGGAAATCGATCTCCAGCGCCTGAAGGATAAGGTAGAAGCCGGCGCCTGCTATATCATGACGCAGATGTTTTTCGACAATAAAAAGTTTTTCCAGTTTGTAAACGACTGCCGCGCAATCGGGATCAACGTGCCGATCATTCCCGGACTCAAACCCATCACTACTAAAAAGCAATTATCGGTTCTCCCGCGTTTGTTTCATGTCGACATTCCAACGGATCTTTCAAATAGCATCATGAAGTGTAAAACCGATGCCGAATGCGAGGAAGTTGGCGCGGAATGGTTACTCCAGCAAAGCAAAGAGCTTAAAGCGTTCGGAGTACCCGTTTTACATTATTATACGCTCGGTAAGCCTAAGGTAATCTGGAACGTGGTAAAGGAACTGGTGTAGCAAACAGCTAATACCACCTCCTAAAACTAAAGTTCACTTCAACTTATCCTGGATAAAAGTAAAAGCCAAACCGGTCAGGTTTGGCTTTTACTTTTATAGGCGGAAGTGCCCGTTACCGCAAAGTATTAAAGACTGCCTCGTTCACTTTCACCGGGTACTTTTTCTTCAGCTCAGCTAACCATCTCTCCTCCAGCACCTGCTGGTAGTCACTGATCACCATTCCACGTGCATCGTCGAATGACCGCTGTTGCTGACCGGGGTAAAGCCTGAAAATGTAATTGAAGCTTGTTGTATTATCCGCCTGGTTTTTTACAGGTGCAGTAAAAAGCCCCTGCGAAAAGTTGGTGCGATCGACCACGGGCAACTGGCTTAACTCATACCTGCCACTATCAGCCATAACAACATTTCCGTATGCTTCTGTAATCCCCCTCCAGCCAGTGATGCTGTCCGTTAACCGTGTTACAACCTGCTGGTAGATTGCGTCACTGCCACAGGAGACAATAAGAGCATCAGCACTCTCCGGCCCCTTGTATTTCTGTTTATGCGAATTATAATGAGTCAGTAAGCCCGCTGTATCAACATTGGCCCTTCCCCAGACGTTTTTGTCCATGATGCCAAACAACAAGTTGGCTTCCACAAACTCCTTCACCTGCTGTTTGTACCCCGGGCTATAATCTTCCAGGTGGTTCCTGTAGTATTCACCAGCCGTAATGCCCACATATTCCTTCATCAACTCAGGGTAATCTTTTTTACCGGTTTCACTTTGCATCGTGCGAACCGCACGCGCAAATTTCAGCCAGTCCGCAACAGTTATCTGCTGTTTTGCAAATGAAAAAAGAACCGTTTCCTGCTTGATGTTTTTGAAAACAGCTATGGTTTTACCGGCAGTGCTACTGTCGGTGAATGCCCAAAGCTGTTTGGCGTCGTAAGGCGCAGGTTTGTACCTGATGAGTGCCAGCTTTTTTGCAACAAGTGCCTTCCTCGACTGGGTTAGCCTGTCGTCCTGGAGGGTCCTTTCTTTAAATATGGCTGCAGTCTCAGGGTCATCAAAGCTTCCGCCAGCAGGTTTGATTTCAAGGAGCTTAAGAATATGGTACCCATAGTTTGTTTCAAACGGCCTGGTTATCTCCCCGGGAGCAGACAAAGAGAAAGCAGCCCGCTCGAAAGGTGGGCTAAACTGACCTACGCCAAATTCGGCCAGTTGTCCATAGTTGTTCACACTGGAAACGTCCGCGCTGACATCACGAACCATGCTTATAAACCGGCTGGTATCTTGTTGAAGAAGGCTGTAAACCGAGTCCGCTTTTTGGCGCGCAAGCAACTTTTCGGCTTCAGCAGAACCTGGCGGATACGACACGAGGATCTGGGCAACACGTCTCCTGCCCAGGCCTTTCCTTTCCTCCAGGTTTTTGAAAATATGGTAACCAAGCTTACTTCGGAAGGGGGCTGAGAACGTGCCCGGCTTAAGGCTATAAGCCACGTTTTCAAAGTCGTAAGGCAGGGTAAATACGGTAATGAAGCCGAGATCGCCGGAGGATTGTTTGGTAAAAGCGTCGTTTGAGTACTCCTGGGAAATCTTCGAAAAGTCCTTGCCTGCTTTTAGTTGGTCGTAAGCCGACCTGATCTTTTTATATGCCTGGGTGCTGTCTTCTTTTCCGTTTACTTCAATAAATACCTGCGCCAGATGAATATCCTTCATGCTACGGGTGAAAGCTTCGCGTGACAGGTCCTTAAGTTTCGCTTCTTCATTGATGATGTTGTCGGCGACCTGTTTTCTAAAATTATCGAGTTCGTATTTCTGGGTGGGGTCATCCTGCAGTTTGGCGTCGTAAGCAGCCTGAACTTTCAGTTTGAAATTAATATAGAGGTCGAGATACTCCTTTAATGACTGCCGGCGTTTGTCCTGCGCGGTAGGATTTTTGTTGAAGGCTTTTAAGAATTCTTCTTTGGTAACCGCGTTTTTGCCATAGGTAAAAACCGGTTGTGCGTTAGCCACAACCATACACATTCCCAGTAAACCGGAAAGCGCAAGTTTCTTTATCATCGTTTTTGAGTTGAACTAGGGAGTTGATTTTCTGGCCTTCAATTTGGCCTGCAGAACGTCGTCGAATTGTTGTATTGTGAGCATTTTGCCTATGATCCGTTTTTCGTCGTCCAACAAATATAATGTCGGCGTTTTAAACACATCGTACAATTGCCTGAAGTTGGGCAGCCCTTTTTTCGAC
>JASLBT010000154.1 GCA_030146445.1 Segetibacter sp.
GCGGTTTAATCCAACTTGACTGCATTTACTCACCGGCGCAAACCGGTGTTAACGCTTCCGCCCAGTTCGGCAACCTTGAGTCGCTCTTTTCTCATTATAGGTTCTAAAACGTAATAAAAGCTGTATGATCATTTTTACACAACCCTGGTGTAAGCTGAAGGCTTACTTACATGAAAACAATACCCACCTTTCGCCTCAAAACCGCGCCAAACCGCTTATTCGCCAACCTTTGCTAATCCGGCTCAGCTTTACTTTCGCATTTCTGTTTGTTGCGTTCCTCGGCATCGCTGCAACCGTAACCGGCACTGTTACAGATGAGAAAGGGATGCCAATTTTGGGTGCAACGGTGGCACTTAAAGGCACCTCAACGGGCACCTCAACCAATGCCGAAGGACGCTACAATATCAATGTTCCGGACCTGAAAGGCACGCTGGTGTTTACCTCCGTTGGGCATGCTTCCCAGGAGATCGAAGTAAATGGCAGGACCACTATCGACGTAAGACTTACGGAAGCCGCTACTGCCCTCAACGAGGTAGTGGTTGTGGGATATGGTCGTCAGAAAAAGGCGAACCTCGTTGGTGCTGTTTCCACGCTTAATGTTGATGAAAAGCTTACAAGTCGTGCGCTCCCCAATATTTCCTCTGGCTTATCGGGGTTGATCCCCGGGCTTGCTGCGGTGCAATCTTCAGGCATGGCGGGCAACAATGAAGCGAATTTGGTTATTCGCGGCCTCGGTACGGTAAACAACGCCGGCCCGTTGATCGTTGTTGATGGAATGCCTGATGTTGACATTAACAGGATCAACATAAACGACATTGAAACGGTGACGGTGTTGAAAGACGCAAGTTCGGCGTCGGTATATGGTTCTCGTGCGGCTAACGGAGTAATTCTGATTACCACACGGACGGGCAAAGGACAGCGCAAAACGCTGATTAATTTTACAAGCAACAGTTCTATCACTACGCCAACCAAAGCAATGGATTTTATGGCCGATTACCCGAGGGCCTTAACCCTTCACCAGCGAAGGGCTGCTGTGAATACCCTTCCCGGCAATCAACAGTTTAAAACCGGCACTGTTGACCAATGGATGGCACTTGGCATGGTAGATCCGCTTCTTTACCCAAATACTGACTGGTGGGATGTGATTATGAGAACCGGCACGTTCCAAAACTATAATCTCTCGGCAAGCGGCGGGAACGAGCTATCAAACTTCTTTGTTTCCGTGGGTCTTAAAGATGAAAAAGGACTACAGATCAACAACGACTATAAACAGTATAATGCAAGGTTCAACTTTGATTACAAGGTAAAAAAGAACATGAACCTGGGCGTACGGTTTAACGGCAACTGGTCGAACTTTACTTTCGCCCTCAGCGAGGGATTTACCGACCCTGACCCGGCAAATACCGCCGGCAACGATATGCAGTATGCCATTGCGGGAATTCTACCATATGATCCAAAGTCAGGCCACTTTGGCGGCGTGATGGCTTATGGCGAAGATCCACAGGCTTATAACCCCTATACGCTTTATATCAACAGCCTGACCAAAAGAACACGACAAGAGGCAAATACCACCATGTATTACGACTGGAGCCCTTTTGAAGGTTTTACCGCCCGGGTCGACTATGCGTTGAATTACTACAATGATTTTAGGGTTAATGCTGATATGCCCAACCAGGCTTTTAATTTTCAAACCAACCGCTTCGGAAGCCGGGTTTATGTAGGTGCCAATGCGGGTGTCGCAAATGAGACCCGCACCGGCCACAAGACCCTGCTCAATGGCAGGTTGAACTACACTAAAAAGTTTGGCGCTAACCACGAATTGGGTGCTTTGTTCGTGTACAGTGAAGAATATTGGTACGACCGATCGCAGCTCAGCGCCAGAAATGACCGGTTGCATCCGTCGCTTACCGAAATTGATGCTGCTCTTACGGATATACAAACAACCCGGGGTAATTCATTTGCTGAAGGATTGCGCTCATATATCGGCCGCCTGAATTATACAGCCTACAACAAGTACCTTTTTGAAGCAAACTTCAGGGCTGATGGTTCATCCAAGTTCCTGGAAGGTAGCAGGTACGGCTATTTTCCTTCGATAGCAGTAGGTTGGCGTTTCACGGAAGAGAAGTTTCTCCAGCCGGCCAGCAGCAAATTCTTAACCAGCGGTAAATTCAGAGCGTCCTATGGAAGCCTCGGGAATAACAGCTCGATTGGCCGGTACGAACAGCTGCCGACCTTAAATGCGCTAAACTATGTTACCGGCACGAACGTACAAAGAGGTTTTGTAAACAGTAAAATGATCAACCGTTTTCTCTCATGGGAAGCGACCACCGTGTTCAACACCGGCCTTGACCTGGCCTTTTTCAGAAACAGGCTTACCGTAGCGTTGGATTATTATGACCGGCTTACGACCGGAATGATACGGCCTTCGCAAATGTCGATAATGCTGACCGGTGCCTTCAACGCGCCCCGAACAAACATTGGCGACATGAGAAACCGCGGTGTCGAGGGTGATTTTACATGGCGGGAAAAGCTGGGCCAGGTGCAATATAGTGTCAACCTGAATGTTTCGTACAACAGAAGCGCCCTGGAAAAGTGGAACGAATTTATTGGGCGAGGCGCGTCGTTCAACGGAAACCAGTTGTTTCTCGGACTACCTTTTGGCTTCCTATACACCTACGAGGATATGGGGATAGCGCAGACCTGGCAGGATGTATATAATGCTACGCCGCAGGGCGCTTCACCCGGCGATCTGCTTCGAAAAGACTTAAATGGCGACGGAATTATCGACGGAAATGATCGTAAAGCTTATAGCAACGTGCAAACCAGCAGGCCGACGACGTTTTTTGCGCTGAATGGTAACGTAGCTTGGAAAGGCTTTGACCTGTCGGTATTGCTGCAGGGCTCCTCTGGCAGAAAAGACTTCTGGCTCAATAGCTTTAACAACATGAATTTTGGTAATCAGCGGTATGCTTCTACGTGGAACCATTGGAACAACCCGTGGTCAATCGAAAACCGGGAAGGATTATGGCCACGTTTAGGGGGCATCGGCGGTAATCGCGACGAAACCCGGTTCTGGCTGGACGATATGAGCTTTTTGCGCGTTAAAAATATCCAGCTTGGGTATACCGTACCCTCAAAGCTTTTGGGAAGAATTGGCGTGAATAATCTTAGACTCGTAGGCTCTGCTGAAAATATTGCAACCATTACCAGCTACCGCGGCCTGGATCCCGAAAAGCAGGCTGAAGACAATAATCTTTACCCGATCAACAGGTCATATTCGATTGCTGTAAATCTTTCGTTTTAAAATGCCTCATATGAAAAGACAACAACTATCTTTTACAATAACACTGCTTCTACTTACTACCGGTTTAATAACAATCTCATCCTGTAAGAAGGATTTGCTCAACCAGGCGCCTACCACTGAGCTGGCAGCCGACGCTTTCTGGAAAACGGAGGGCGATGCGACGATTGCACTTATGGGCGCCTATGCTGCAACAAGGGCGGTGTTTGACCGCGACTACTACTTCGACGGACACGGCGAATACACCCGTGTTCGTGGAACGAGTGCATTAAGTGGCCAGATATTGCGTGGAGACGCCTACCAGGGCGCCAATTACAATCCTTCAGGTTACGGTGCAAGCTTTGATAAATACTACCGGTACTTATACGGCGCGGTCAACCGGACCAACTATGTGATTGAAAACATAACTAACCTGATGCTGCCCAACACAACCGGAACCTCGAAGGCCAACCTTGAGGCAATCATCGGTGAGGCGCGATTACTTCGCGGCATGACCTATTTCAGGCTGATTTCCATGTGGGGCGACGTTCCCTATTTCGGCCGCGTCATAAACGAAAATGCTGAAATCGCCGGAATTTCACGCATGCCAATCGACCAGGTCAGAGACTCTATTCTTGCCGATTTCACCTACGCGTTTGAAAAGCTACCTGCTAAACCATTGGCACTGGGCAGAGCCGGTAAGCCTGCCGCTCTGGCCTTCCGCGGGAAATTGAACCTGTTCTGGGGAAGTTGGAAAAAGAATGGCTGGCCTGAACTTGCGGGGTTCAAACAAGATGCGGGAGAAGCAATCGCGGCTTTCACAGAAGCAACGCTCGATTTTAAAAAAGTAGTAGATGACTACGGTCTGACGCTATATAAAGGTGGTGATCCCGGCCAGATTGATGTGCTGGGCAAAGCCGATATACTGCCCAACTATTACGAACTATTTACCCCTAAAGCAAACGGAAACCCCGAAATGATCATGTCGTTTACGCATATGGGTACGCCGGCCAATCCATCGCAGGGCGAAGAGCTGATGCGGGATTTTTCGGGTAGAACAATCGAAGGTTCGCAACTCTGGGTAGCGCCCCGGTACGAACTTGCCGACCGTTACCAGCTTATTTCGACAGGAGACTTCGCGCCTAAGCTTATTCCCATGAACCCTACCACAAATCCTGCCGCTCGAACGACTTTGAACTCGGCAGTCAATCCTAACAGCTATGCCGGCAGGGACTACCGAATGAAAGCAACGATATTATGGGACTATGAGATGATCATTGGGCTAACTTCTTTAAAATCGACCGGGTTTGCACCCTTCATATACCAGACCTGGGCTGCTAATGTAAACATCAATGGGGCGAGTTATGTGAGTTACAATACCGATGGAAACAATTCCGGCTATATCTTCCGCAAATTCGTTCGTAACTACGAGGGCCTCGGACGAAGTGAAGGTGATTATGCCTGGCCGGTTATGCGGCTGGCCGACGTTTACCTGATGTATGCGGAAGCAGCAAACGAAGTATACGGCCCCCAAGGCGATGCGATCGGACTCGTGAACCTGGTTCGCCGCCGTGGCAATCTTCCGCCCCTGCCAGCTGATAAAACAGCAGGAAAAGACGCATTTTTTGATGCTATTGAACAGGAAAGAATAATTGAGCTTGTTGCCGAAGGACATCGCGGTTTTGATCTCCGCCGGTGGAGGGCAATTGAAAGGGTCTGGGGCCCTCCGGGAAGTGCCGGCATTTGGATGCTGGATACATTTGGTGCCAACCAACAGCGCTTTTACCAGAATACGTCTGACAGAACCTATCAACAGAACTACATCTTCAGGATACCACCGGGTGAACGCGACCGGAATCCTAACCTTACGCAAAACACACCCTGGTTATAGAGCCCTTACCTAGTAATCTAATAAACGATACCGATGAAAAAACATTTCAGATTGTTGTGTTCATTTCTAATCATTAGTTCATTGTTGGGCGGCTGTAAAAAGGACTTGCCGGTAGATGAAGATGGCTTACTGATCACCAGCAGGGCCGAATGTTACGTGGGCAATTTCGAATTGTTAGGGTCCGACTTTGTGACCGTTCGTGCGAAACCTCCGGTTATCGATACGGTCGCGCAGACGATTAACGTGGATGTGCTTTTTGGAACAGACTTAAAAAACGTATACCCACAATTTTCGCTTGCCTCGGATTGCAAACTTGAGCCTAAGATTGTCGGCAAGCAAGACTTCTCAGATCTCGTTAATCCAAAAGTGTTCACCGTGGTATCAGGCAACCGGCTGGTTAGAAAGCCGTACACGGTGATCATAAAATTTTAATCCCAACCAAAAACATGCTATGTACCGAAATAAGAAATACAGCTATTGCCCACTATTGGTCGTTTTCTTTATGCTTTTAGTCGCAGGTTGTAAGAAAGAAGAATATGCGATACCCGACCCGGTATCTCAACTTTCTAATGATTGCATAAAGCGAACACTGGGCCCAAACATCGTAGGATTGCCTATTGAGTTTGCGTACGCGATGGCAATTCCCGCGACAAAAGGGAAACTGGTGTCTGCGCAGGTTGAGGCATCTATAGCGGGCGCCACCGGCACTTACCTGGAGCATAATTCCTACTATACCAGTCCGAGTGGCCAGGACGTACCCGTTCGAATCGGGTTGCCTTCGGTTAATGATGGATCAGCAACGAAGGTTTCTTTCAACGTAGATACGAATGCCGCTACACTCCGTTATTTCTACATCGTACCGGAGGAAGCAAGGGGCAAAACGGTATCATTTACCTTTTCGGCTACTGCCAGTGATGGCACCAGTACTTCATACAAGATGGGACCATATACCATGTCGAAAATGGATATCCGGCGGACCCTCGCGGTCAGTAACGGAAATGCTGCCTATATATCTATTGAAGATATGGCTGTATACAACAGTACAGCCGCGGCTGCAAACGCTGCTAAGATTGACCTCGTTTACTTATTCAGGGGCAGTCCCGCGACCATTTCACATGCATTGGTTTCTCCTGCTGCAGATACGCAGTACCTTCCGGGGGTAACCCTGCCCACCGGAGTAAACCGGAGCACGAAAATGAGGAAAGTATTCAACCTGCAGGATTACAATCTCGCACGCATAAACGTCGGCCTGTATATCGATGATCGTGACTTCCAGGAAATCAATCTTGAAGATGCACCAAATTATGCGCTTGCTTTGAGAGCAGAAGCGGGAGCATGGGTGCAAACTGCGGATAATAAATACCGTGCTTACATCTATCTGAATTCAGTTAATACCAATGGCAGCGCCGTGATCAGTATGCTGAGATATGCATTGTAGATTGGACGGCGTAGCCTTGCTCCTGAAGATTGTAAAAAATAAACTCCCGGCCATCCGGGTGGTTATTTTTTGCAGGCAGTTCAATCCGTTTGCGAGGTGCCCGCCACTTGCAACTGCGAGCTGCATAGGTACGATACTTACCTTTTTGCAGCAGTTGGTTTTACGATTACGCTTTGACCGGCATAACCTTCCCGGGGCAACTTTACCGTAAGAACGGTTTCATTATTTTGAGCATCCCATTTAGAACTCCAGCTTTCTCCCGAGCCATAAAGTTTTCCCGTCAGTCGTAAGGTCAGCTTGGTTAATTTATGGGTAGGATCGGATACCGCGATAGATTGGAACCGGTTTCCTGCAGACTTAACCATTACCAGGCAAGGTTGGTCAACTTCAAGGGCCTGCCTTCCGGGCATACGAATTGCCCCGGGCTTATAAAATACCATTGCGGTTAATTTCAGGCCTTTGTGGTGTACCGCCTGCAGCTCCGAAGTATTTGACAAAATGATCGCATCAGCTCTTTTGCTGTACTGATCAACAGTAGCGGCCGCTAAACCGGGAACTACGATATAAGCATAATTTGCAGCAGTGGGTTTTTGCCCGTGATCAAGCCATAAGGTAAACACATCCGTTTGTATTTCGTCCGTTGTAGACCATGGATGGTGATTGATTTGCCGCCAGTTACCCTTGGAAACATCATTCCTGATGTTTACCTCTCCGGCAGCCGGAAAAACATAGGCGATGCTGTCGTGAACGAGCCACGATACGTTGTTTAGCTTGCGTTCTCCTTTCTTCAGCACGGTTTTGCTTCCATTAGATTTCACCACAACATCACTTTTTAGCAAACATTGATTCAAAGTTGTGGCGACCGGGAACTCTGCCGTTGATTGGATGCCTGTTCCAAGGCAAACATATTCCCGGTCGAAGAGAAACCAGGCTTTTTTTGCCTGAAGCGGATCATGAGGGCTGCTGAAATCAAAGGCCGCTGCTCCAAATTCTCCGTCAGACACGCCACCACTAAAATCACGAAGCCCTTTTTTTGCGATCTCGTTCCAGTGCGGATGTACTGCTTTTTGCACCACCGTTGTTCCAGGAATCTTTTGCCAATCCCAAACAGGAAAGATGTCTACGTATTCTTTTGCGGTGCGCAGGATAAAATTGCTGCCGTCGGCATAATGATGATTTTTTAAACCCTCTTCATTGTATGGGCTCTCCATATTGTTTTGCCTCGAAGAGTGCATACGAATGGAGGTGAAATAATTTTTGCGCTGGTGTGCGAAATATGCCGAATTCCAGAAAAACCTGTTCCAGGTTAAAGAGGGGGGCTGTTTTCCCTGGCGAATGTTGATCAGCTGTTGTAATTCTTTTTTCCGGTAGTCGGAAGCCTTGAGCAGGTTTTCAATAATGTCGGTACCGGCCGGATCAAGTGTACCTTTCCGGGTGATGTCGCGGTTTTTCGCGCCCGGATCAGGATACGTGCTGTAGCTCATAGCTCTTGAGATACCGTCGATATAGTAATCAATTACGATCCTGATCTTATCGGCCGGAAGCATAAATGAAGTTCCGGCAAGTTTAGCTGCCCAATAGGAAAACGAACTCGCATATCCTGTTCCGTAAGTATGGATAGAGATCACATTGTCGGTGCGGTGATGGAAACTTTGGTCTGGCTGCAGTCCCCTGCCGGTGGTAATGATCACCTCACCCGCCATCACTTTTGACACCCTTTGAATGATCGCCTCGTCGCCTTTAAACAGTCCCTGTTTACCCAACATACCCGCAATCGGAATCAGGTCGCCCCCGGGCCTCGCACCGAAGCCTTCGAGGTTTGCCCGGCCGGCTATCCGTAATCCTTCTGAACGTTGCTTTTCGGTTAGGTCTTCATCGAAAACCAGGAGTGTATTAATCATCCAGTTTGGGGTGCCCATTTCATTCCACCACCAGTTCTCGCTAATAAAATCATTTTCGATCCAATAATCCAGCGCTGCCGACAGAACCTTTTTTACCTCAGCGTTTCGATAAAATGGCGAACCCGGTTTACGAAAAGCAATTGCCAGGTCGAGCATGTTTTCAAGATGGAGACTGTGTTGAAAGCCTGTCCTGGAAGTATCCACATAGTTGATGCCCGGCCAACTACCATCGGATTTTATTGTTTTTACAAGTGTGTTTATCTTTTCTGTTTTCACCCCGGGTTCCAGCAAGTCTTTGACAATGCGGTTTTTAACGGTTAGCAGGTCTGAGGATCCGTTATGCTTCGGGAACCCGCTATTCGCGGCTGTAGTGATTTGTACCTGTGTTTGCGAGGCTGCAACCATTGGCAAATTAACTCCTGCCAATGCAAACAATAAACCGTACAGCGGGGTAGAAATGTTCTTGTTCATAAGGAGCAAATAAGTTGATGTTGAATACTACCAAAATGTTCAATAAGGAGATCATCTCAAATTGGATTTCGCGAAAGCAATAAATTTATTCCAGTCCCATGCGGTCAGGTTATGTTCCCCTTCCCTGTTGTGGTAAGCCATCCGGAAACGGTGCATCGGCAAACCTACGGCCGGTGCCTGTGCCGGAAGATCGTCTTTGATGCCATAAAGCGAATAAGCCCTTGCTGCATTTTTCATAGCCAGGTACGAGCCTTTCGGATCGGCCCAAAGGTCTTTGGAAGCACTGGTAACATAAAGCGACCTTGGAGCAATAAGCGATAATAGCATATGTTGATCGACTGGAAGCGATTGTTCATTGTTGTTATATTTTTTGTAGTTTTCGCAGAACCAGTGTGGGAAATGGGCGTTGATCCTGCTGATGGTTTCACCAAACTTCCTCCTCGACAAGGCTGCCCCGGTATTACCTGAACAATTTGAAACAACCATTGCAAACCGACTGTCTTGTGCGCCCGCCCACAAAGCAGCTTTACCGCCACGCGAATGACCCACAATGCATACCTTTTTCGAGTCTACATCAACATCTTTTTCGAAATAGTCCAGTACCCGGCGCGCTGCCCAGGCCCATGCACCAATCGCTTTCATTCCGTTGCTCTTATGCAGCATCTCAGGATACAGTTTCAATACGCCTTCGTGGTAGTGGTCTTTATTGTCGGGGGCGGCATCGGCAACATGGAAGGCAGCGATCACGCAACCGCTGTCGATCACCACTTCAGCCGGCCAGAAATCACTTTTGCTTGCCCGGGTGGGATCTGTATTGCTTCTATCGCGATTGTTGATTAGTAGAAAGACAGGCGGAGGTACCACAACATGGTTTGGTATAAACATGACCAGTTGAAGTATGACCGATTTCCCTGATTTGAACACAGCTAATTCTACTTGTTTGAGCTTTGCTTTCCCTCCCATTGCACTCCGGTTTTCGTGAACGGTCCTAAAGTTTATCGAATCGTAATCATTCCTGATTTCTCCATACACATGATCAGCAAAAAGGGCGAGCAATTCAGGTCGCCTGGTTTTCTCCCATTCCACAGGATTTGTAATCCGTTTATTTGAAGTCGCGACTAAGGGGTTGGGCAAAACATAGGCGGGCACCTTTGCCTCGTCGTAGTTTTGAGCATCTGCATTAAGGAGGAGAGCGATGAAGAAAATGCACAGTTTACATGAACGGATCATCTATAATGCTTGATGAAGAATTCGTGATGAATATTGTTTTTCGATCTGCTTAGCGGTTTTTGCTGCGAAGATGATGAAGCTCATCGCATCCTGCGTTGTCGTGTAATTACATTGAAAAATATCTCTAACTGCTATCGGCCTATTTCCTGAAAATCGAATTGTCTTCAAGGCAGTGGAGGGAACTTTCCCGAGCTGTGGAGGTAATCGTTTATGGTCGTAGTAAATGACGAAATCTGCTGCGCACCTAAAAAGTACAAAAGAATGGTGAAAAAGACAAGAGCAGGAACGTTCTCGCACGACGGTTAGGCCAATTGGAAGGTGTAATGAAGATGGAAAATAAAACCTGGAAATATAAAAATCCAGGGCCATATGCCGTAAAATTGAACCGCTTCGACCATCACTTATTCCATGATGCCAATGGTTGTGTTTTGGGCAACCGTTTACTATTGCCACCTGGAGTAAGAAAAACCGAGATGTTCGTTTTGCTGTTTGCCGGTACTTTCACTTCAAAGCCAACAAGTGTTGTTCCGGGGTTTGGTGCATCGTAATCATGCGGCGGATTGGTTGTCCAGGTTTTCATTACTACAGTTGCGGGTTCCTGCACGTCAAGCAAAAGCTTTTTACCGTCTTTTGTAAGTTCGGCTTTATTGTCGCCGGTTATTTTCACTTCGGCGGGTGTTAACATGGTCCAACGGATGGTCGTCTCCCCGGCAAGCGCCTCGACTTCATCCCGAACCACAACCCTTTTCTGGTCCAATATGCCGATCCCGCGAATAGCTTTTGCAACAGCACCCTTATATACTTCAGTCATATCAACGGTGGCATTCATGAACGAACGCTTTGCTGAGGAGCCGGTGATTGGAGCATGACCCGTGACCCGTTGATGTTGGTTGTTTACGGTGAGGGTGTTGTGCACAAGATTGGTATAACGAAATACGGTCCATCGTTGCGCATCCTGTGTTCTGCCGAAAAGTTTGATGCCTTTAGACTCGAGTGTCTCGTATTCCTGCATTCCGAAGTCCATTGCCCATCTTATGCCGTTGGCTTCCATGATAAACGAGCCAATGTCCATATGAGCATGGTTCACGGAAACGGAACCGCCCTTCATGGCAACATAGATGGCATTAGGATCGGTCCAGGAAGTGCGCATCAACGCCACGGGGTTTTTACCATGGCCGACCCACATCAACTGTTTTGGTGCAACAATTTTGTTCATATTTAATCCGGCGCTCCAAAGCATAATCGCGGGCAGTAACCGGTCTTTTACATGCACTTTCGGATCATTATTCATCAGCTGGCTTTTTTCGACCCACAATACCGACGGGTCTTTTAGTCTTGCCGCAAACCAAAACATTGCTGGATGCAATCCACCGCGTGATCCCGCGTCAGAATAGTTGAAAGGATTTCCTGATGGCCCTGTCATATTTTCGAGGAAGCCGGCAGTCTTCAAAAAGCCGGGTTTGTTACTCAAGCCAAAGTCGTTACCAAATGCCTTTTCAATAGCACTGATGAACATTACATTGAAGCTGGTTCCATATCCCCAATACCCGTATCCCTCCGGATATGCGCCGTCCGGAGCATAGTCCTTCATCGGTAATTCGATCGTTTTAATGGCGCGGTTGATCATTTGCTTTGCAAGTTCAGGATGATCTTCATAAACGGCAAGGGCTCCGTAAGCGATACCCGCGTTACATACCTGGTTCCAGTTGTGTTCAGCTCGTAAGAAGCTGTTGTTTTTGCTGTCCATTGATGGTTCTATCCCTTTCTTTACGATGGCCTCGCGAATAGTTGCCCGGCTCGCTGAAGGCAATTGATCATAAAGCCAGTCATAGCCGATCGCCATAGCCATGGTCATTTCAGCAACGTCTAAAAAGTGCGAAGGGTTCCAGTCGCGGAAAGCGGAAATAGCCAACATTTCCTTTTCAGCCCTGCTTGCATACTGTTCCTGTCCGGTAAGCCGGTAAGCATAGGAAAGA
>JASLBT010000076.1 GCA_030146445.1 Segetibacter sp.
TGCTAAAAACACTTGCATGACTCCAATCCTGATTGTCATTATAATTCTGTCTTTCGTTTTCGATTACATCAATGGTTTTCACGACGCAGCAAATTCCATTGCCACCATCGTTTCCACCAAAGTCCTTACTCCCTTCCAGGCGGTCCTTTGGGCAGCTGTGTTTAATTTTGCCGCCTTTTTCGTATCGAAGTACATAGTTGGAGAATTCAAAATCGGTAACACCATTGCGAAAACCGTAGCCCTCCAGGAAGGTGACCCGCTTGCCTTGTACGTCGTACTCTGCGGACTGCTTGCAGCGATATTCTGGAACTTGCTTACCTGGTGGTTTGGCATTCCTTCCAGCTCTTCCCACACCTTGATTGGTGGACTAATCGGTGCCGCGGTTGCACACTACGGAACTTTCGCAGTTGTTGCGGGCTCCAAAGTATTGTGGATAGTAGCATTCATTTTCCTTGCACCGCTCATCGGGATGTTCATCGCGTTTATCAGTACGGTTTTAATCGTACACCTTAGTAAGCGATCAAGGCCGCACAAAGCGGAAAAGTGGTTCAAACGGCTTCAGTTGGTGTCCTCGGCGGCGTTTAGTCTGGGTCATGGTGGCAATGATGCGCAAAAAGTCATGGGTATAATAGGGGCGGCTATGATCAGCAGCCATTATATTGAAGATTTCGCCGATGTGCCAAACTGGGTACCCATATCCTGCTTTATTGCGATCGGGCTTGGCACCCTGAGCGGAGGTTGGAAGATCGTAAAAACAATGGGTACCCGGATCACGAAAGTTAGCCCACTCGAAGGGGTGAGTGCAGAAACAGCGGGTGCAATGACCCTTTATATTGCAGAACACTTTGGTATACCCGTGAGTACTACCCATACCATTACAGGCGCTATCATCGGTGTAGGTGCAACCAAACGACTTTCCGCCGTAAGATGGGGAGTGACCGTCAATCTGCTTTGGGCATGGATACTTACAATCCCCATCAGTGGTATCATGGCTGCCCTTTTGTTCCTGCTGGTTAAAATGTTCGTTTAGCGTTCCGCATTTTCACGGTTTTCAAGGCATTTATCTTATTTTGCATGAAGTGAAATATTACAATTTGACTCTATGGCTAAAATATTAGTAACAGGAGGTTGCGGTTACATCGGAGCCCACACTATTGTTGATCTCCTTGAAAACGGTTTCGACGTAATCTCTGTTGACGATAATTCGAGGTCAACCAAGTACCTATTGGATGGCATCGAGAAGATTACCGGGAAAAAAGTAAAAAACTACAAAGTTGACTTAAAGGACTACAATGATACGCTTGCCGTATTCCAGGAAAATGAAGACATATCCGGAATTATTCACTTTGCCGCCTACAAAGCGGTAGGAGAGTCGGTTGAAGAACCCCTGATGTATTTTGAAAATAACCTTTTCTCGCTGATCAACCTCCTGAAGTGTGTTGATGAGTTCAACATACCACATTTTGTATTTTCCTCTTCGTGCACCGTATATGGAAGCCCCGATGCCTTACCGGTTACCGAACAATCTCCGATAAAAAAGGCAGAGTCGCCATACGGCGCTACGAAACAGATGGGAGAAGAAATCCTCTCCAACTACGTGGCCGCTTCAAATGCCAAAGCTATTCTCCTTAGGTACTTCAACCCCGTTGGTGCACATCCAAGCATTCTCATCGGAGAGTTACCACTTGGTAAGCCTGCGAACCTTGTGCCTGCAATTACTCAAACAGCAATTGGGAAGATACCCGAAATGCAGGTGTGGGGGACTGATTACGACACCCGGGACGGCAGCTGTATTCGGGACTACATTCACGTTTCCGACATTGCCCACGCACATACGCTTGCACTTCAGTACCTGATAGATGATAAAAACAAAACGTCCTGCGACATCTTTAACCTGGGCACGGGAAATGGAGTTAGTGTGCTCGAGGCGATAAAAACCTTCGAGGAAGTTAGTGGTCAGAAATTGAATTATAAGATTGGTCCACGACGCGCTGGTGATGTAGTGGCTATTTACGCCAACAATGATCTCGCTAAAAACACGTTGAACTGGGACCTTAAATATGACCTGAAAGAAATGATGCGCACAGCCTGGGCCTGGGAACTCAAAGTTCAGGAGGATGAGACGATCATCAAAAATCAAAAGTTTCTCTACAACTAGCTGCTATCAAATATCTTTAAGCCCCGGAGCAATAGCACCGGGGCTTTTGTTTTTGTGCCGGGTCAAAGCAGTTTTATCATTCGAGGTACATGTTGCCCTGAATAAGCAGAGCTTCTATTAAGGGCAGCTTAGTTAAGTTGTGCCGCCAGCAATTGAAACAGTTGAGGCTAAGGTCTGCTGATGCGTTCCTCATACAGGATAAAAGCAACTTAACCAATAAAACGTTCGGCACTACCAAAACCGCTGCCCGGTTAACGTAGGAATATGCTGTGTATTAACATTTACTGTTTAAACCTTGCAATCTTGCGATCATCTGTAAGGTCCTGTGAGGTAGTTACGAGCCCGGCTGGTTGTGTCATCCCGGATCTTTGATGGCAAACCAATTT
>JASLBT010000096.1 GCA_030146445.1 Segetibacter sp.
AGTGCGACGCAACGATTTACTATTGAAATACTGTGGCTGGGTCCAAAAAAAATCTTAGCTAAACGACGTTGACTTATTTATATTAAACGGAACACCTTCTTAGCAGGTTCGGGACTACTCAAAGTTTAATAAGCTGTAACCAATTCCAAATCACTCTCCAACACTTATCTTTTTAGTGATAGTGAGCGGCATTTTATTGCCAATTTGGGTTTTGTTCCAGTTTAGGGTTCAACAGAAGTTCCTGGGTTGGAACAGGGTACAGGTAATCGCGTTGTTCGTTGAACTTTTTCGGTATGTTTCGGTTCACCAGAATGTTACCGCCGTTGTCGTTGTTCTCAAGATCGACTTCACTACCCAGTTTCAGGTAAAACACACCTGCCTCCGTGGGCTTTGTGCCGGTGTAAATGTGGACGTCTCCCCTACCATCACCATCGAGATCGTATTTTCCCGGCCCCGGGAAATACATCCCTTTGAATGTTTCCGTGAGCAACCGGCCTTCTTTCCAGCGCATCAGGTCATTCCAGCGAAGATTTTCCATCACCATTTCTATCCTCCTTTCACGACGTATCTCCAGGATTACTCCTTTATTTGCGCCGGCAACGTTTCTGTACTGATTGGCCAGGTAAGGATCCGGATTTTCATTTGCAGTAGCCAGACGCAGATCCGGGATCTGCACCCTATCGCGGATCTTGTTTATTGATTTGTCCAGGTCGGCCTGTGTGAGTGTACCCAACTCAGCCTTTGCTTCAGCGTAGTTAAGCAACACTTCGGCAAAGCGCAGGATTGATAAGGGATTGTACGACTTTCTAAAGCTGTCGTCGCTTTCACTGGTAACATATTTTGTGAGTTGGTATCCTGTCACGGTAGCACCGAAATCAGGAGCACGCTTTACCTCACTCCCAATGCGGGTATAGCCCGGCAGACGTATTGTTTGTCCAAGCCGTGGGTCACGATTTTGCGCTTCAGTGTAAAACTGCATGGTGTCATAACCAGGAAGGTCGGTAAACCTCGTGCCATCTTGCATTAAATAGCTATTCACCAACTTTTTCTCCAGACCAGGCTTTCCATACGACGAAGTGATCGTATAGTAATTCACGTTATGAAAAATTTGCAGACTGCTGGAAAACTGCCTTGCTAAAATGATTTCAACAGTATTAACGTTAAGCGATGAGAAAAGATCGCGGTAAGGTTCAGCGGATGCTTTAAAGATCGAGTATGGGCCTTTGTTGATGAGTTCATCTGAGGCCGTAATACATTCGTTTAGAAACTTATCAGCACCCGGCAGGTTGAATTCATCGTGGTACTTACGGAAAGTTCCCTCAAAAAGGCGGACTCGTGACTTAAGCGCAAGCGCAGTCCACCTGGTTACCTCAGCAGGGTCCTTCCCGGAAGGCGCATTTGCAATAGCGAAATCCAGGTCGGCTAATATGGAGTCCATTACAAGTGTGCGTGAGTCGCGCGGTTTTTGCAAGCTCGTACTATCATTCGACTCGATTACGGCAGAATACCAGGGCACGTCGCCAAACCTTGCGACCATATTGTAATAGAAGTATGCCCTGAAAAATCGCGCTACAGCAAGGTACTTGTTTGCAACGGCAGCTTCAACTCCACCGTTGCGGTGATTTTGAATAAAGTAGTTAACGTTCCTTAATTCACTCCAGTTCCATCCTCCTCCGGAGACCGGTATGGTCCTGTTGCCGGTAAGTTCATTCGGGAGTGAATTCTTTACAACGTTGTCTGCTCCTTCGTTATAAAGGCTAAAACCCCTGTCGTCGTTGTCGGCATTTGGTAACATGCGGTCGTAAAACGACCGAACATAAAGCCGCAATTCGCTCTCAGATCGAAAAGCAGTATTGGGAGAAATTTGCGAAAGCGGCTGCCTGTCCAGGAATTTACTGCAGGAAGCCAGGAGCAGGAGTACGGGTATAATGGTATAAAATGTTCTGGTCATAACGATAGTAAGTTTGGAAATTTAGAAGGTAAGGTCCAGGCCAAAAGCGAAAGTTTTCATGAAAGGGTAAACACGGCCGTTGGTTTCAGCTGATGCTTGCTCGGGATCGATGTAATTGGTTTCGAGTTTTGTGGCCGTCCAAAGGTTTTCGCCACTGAAGTATATCCTACACCGGTTTATCCTGAACTTGCCCAACAGTGCCGCTGGCAAACTGTAACCAACGGTCAAATTCTTGAGCCTGATATAGGCAAGGTCCTGGATGTACTTGTCGTTTGGAGCATTTAGCGAGCCGCCGCCGTTAAGTGCTTCGTAACTTCTGAGCCGGGGGAAGTAAGCATTTGGGTTGTCTTCACTCCAAATTTTATCGAGGAAATCTTCCGGCGTAAAGGAATAGTAAGCCCTTGAATATGGCCCCCAGAATTTGTCGGCATTGGCGCCAGGATACCAGTTTTGCTTTCCAATTCCCTGGAAAATTACTGCCATGTCAAAATTACTCCAGCTTGCACCGCCGTTTATACCAAACGAATACCTTGGCAAGCTGTTTCCCACTACGCGCAGGTCTCCAGGGTCGGCAAGTGTGTTTTTACCATTGTTGACGATGCCGTCACCATTAAGGTCTTTAAATTTAATGTCGCCGGCGCGTGGCTTACTCCATTCGCCCGGTGAGTTTTGAATTGTCCTGTTTACAAAGCTCTGGTTGATGGGCCACTTCGAGGCTTCATCGTCGGATACAAAGTAACCATCAAGGCTATAGCCCCATATATCGCCGACCTTTTTGCCTTCAAAGTGATTGTTTAAGAGTTTGTTTGGATTGTCGAAGCGAGTGATAATACTTGTATAATCAGACAGCACTGCACCAATGTTCCAGGAGAATGCCCGGTTCATTAATTGGCCTTCGTTACGCCAGTTTAAGGATGCCTCAAAACCTTTTGTCAGCAAATCGGCTGCATTCTGTTGCGGAGATCCTGCACCAAATACCGACGGGAGGGTTTTGCCATTGGTAAGCATATCCATGGTGTTTCGCCTGTACCAATCGAAGGAGCCTTGCAGCCTGTTTTTAAACAGAGCGAAGTCAGCTCCAATGTTTGTTGAAACTGTCCTCTCCCACGTCAGGTTCGGACTGATTGGGGATGGAACGCTGAGATATTGTGTTCTTGTATCGTTGATGATGTAGTTGCTTTGACCACTACCCATTACAGGGATTGACGGGTAATTGCTGCTTGTAAGCTGGTTGCCAAGCGAGCCATATGATCCCCTTAGCTTCAGCTCTGAAAAAATTGACCCCAATGGTTCAAAGAAAGCTTCCTTGCTGATTCTCCAGCCTGCCGATACAGAAGGAAAAAAGCCGAACCGGCTTTCCTGTGGAAAACGCGATGTACCGTCGTACCGGCCATTAACCTCTAATAAGTATCTTCCCTTATAGTCATAGTTTATTCTTCCAAAGAAACCCAGTAATGCCCATTCGCTTGCACTACTTCCGGTAGCCTGTGCACCGGTACCAAGATTGAGCTGGTTTAGATCAAGTGAAAGTAAATCCGCCTTTTCACCCTGCAGGGTTTTGAATTTTTTCAGTTCCTGGTTGTAACCTGCCGTGATCTTAACGGCATGGGCGCCAAATTTTTTATCGTAGGTGCCATAGGCGTTAATCACATGGTATTGATCGAGTCGCATAGACTCAGTGAGCTTGTCATTTCCGACATAACTCGTGGTGCCCGGGTAAATTGACCAGGGGGAGGCAGTTCTTCTCGCAAAGGTGGAGTAAGGATTTAAATCAAATGTATAGTTGCCCGTGAGCACCAGGCCATCCGTCACTTTGTAATTTGCCCCGATCGTATTGGTAAGCTGGAAATTATTTTGCTGTCCTTTTGATTTGCCAAAAAGCAGGTCAGCGTAAATGCCATCGCCAATCGTATAATTGTTCAGTTCTGTCCGGTAAGTGGCGGTGCCATCGGGGTTTACAGGTACATAAGAAGGCAACGCATGAACGGTGATAGAAACAAAGTTGTTGTTAATTCCCCATCCCGGGTAGGTATACTTGTCTGCGCTGAACTGAGTATTGGTATAAAGTGTCAGCCGCGGTGTAATATGCGCATTGATCTTAGCCCTGAAATTGTATGCATTGTACTTATCCTGGTTAACCCGCAACATCCCTTTTTGCTCGAGAAATCTGCCGGAAACCACAAAGTCGACTTTTTCGGTACCACCCGATAAGTTGATAGAATGTTGCATTGCCGGCTGTGACCTCCGGAACATTGTATGCCACCAGTCGGTATTTCCATAATAAACATACATATCCTTGCCGTTGCGGTTGTCGATGACAACCGATGGCAGTGATGGGTCGGTTTGCCTTTTCTTGAGTTCCTCGTAATCCTTGTCGCTGTACCTCGTGTATGTGTTACCGGTTGCCCGTTTAAATGCTTCGTCCATCATCATCGCGATATCATACCCATCGGTATTGAAGTCGGTGCTTACGGTAGGTGTTTGCGAACTGAAGTTGTTGGTGTAGCTAACGACCATCTTTCCCAGCTTTGCTCTCTTTGTCGTAACAAGTACAACCCCGAAAGCAGCTCGTGCGCCGTATATTGCCGCTGCGGATGCATCCTTTAAGACCGAGATCGTTTCAACGTCTTGTGGATTGATCAGGTTAATGTTACCGGGAACACCGTCGATAAGCACAAGCGGAGACGAATTACTCCCCGAGTTGATGGTTGCATAGCCTCTAACATTTAACGAACCGCCACTTCCGGGATGACCGTCTCCGAAGGTGACGTTTAAACCGGGGACTGCGCCTTGCAGTGCCTGCGAGATATTCGCGACCGGGCGGTCTTTGATGGTTCTTGAGTCCACCTGGCTAACGGCACCCGTAAGGTTGACTTTCTTTTGTGTACCATAACCCACAACCACAACCTCACCCAGGGCCTCGTTGGTGGGAGCCAGCGCAACGGCAACCGAATTGCCCTGTCCTGGCTTAATGTCCACACCATTTAAAACTTTGGTGGCATAGCCAACATAAGAAAAGCTAAGGGTGTAAGACTTCCCCGGAGTCAGCGATTGTATTAAGAACGTACCTGATTCGTCAGTAACAGCTGAGCCCGGCGTCGTTCCGGCATCCTGCTGAACGGTTACTGTAACGCCTTCCAGTGGTGACCCTGTTTCACTTTTGACCGTGCCTTTCAACGAGGCCGACTGCCTGGCAAACAATGAACTGCATACAAGTAAAAGCATAAAAGCAAAGAATGCTTTTAGGATAAAATAGATTTGTTTCATGTTTTCGTTTTAATTGATGTGCTGTGGCATTCCTGCTCTGGCGATGTGCGTTGATAGAGGTGGTAGCATGATCTTTA
>JASLBT010000105.1 GCA_030146445.1 Segetibacter sp.
ACTTAATCGTTCAATTTTAGACATACTAACAAAGAAAGACATTTTGTTCTTATATCCTAGTGCTTCGGTTTGGTGACAATTCATAACACAAACTCCATAAGTCGTTTTTATATCCTTCAGCGTATTCAAACGAGACACTACCGAAGTCAGCTAATGCCCGGCGAATGAATAATTGCCGTAAGGGAGTGACACCCGTCCGAATGGCGCAGCGGGGCGGGGAACGATGTTCGGTAGAATTCCTCCGGCTCGTCCCCAAAAAATGCCTTTAGGTTAAGGGCATTGCTTCCGACTACTGAATTGGCGTTTATCGCTTCAACTTAATCACCTCCGAACCCGCAAGCAGGAAGGCTCCTGCGCCATAAACTTCCCAGCTCTCCGCACTGAAGTTCTTTTGCGGATCCGCACCAATCGGTTGAACCCAGCCTACACGGCCCTCAGGAGACAGCAAGGTGTTTAAACCGGTCCAGGCTTTCTGTACAGCCGGCAGGTATCTATCTTTGGGCAGCAATCCCCGGTTTATACCCCACGCCAGTGCATAACAATAAAAGCCGGAACCACTTCCTTCGCCACCTGGGTACGAAGCAGGGTCTAACAAACTCGCCCGCCACAGTCCATCCTCCTGCTGAAGGGTAATTATTTTTTCTGCCATCTCGCGATAAATATTTTCGTAAAAACTCCTGGTCGGATAGTCGGCAGGCATCTCTTCAAGTAACCTTACCAAACCGCCCATTACCCAGCCATTGCCGCGTGACCAGAAAACCAGCTTCCCGTTTTTCTCGCGTTTACCAACTCCTTCTTTCGATACAAGATAGCTTGCGTCCCGCGCGAAAAGATGCTCGGTTGTATTATAAAGCAGGTCGTAGGTTTGCCTGAAAAGGGAATCGTTAAAAGCCAGGTACGACGGATCCTTTAATGTAGCGGCAAGTTTGGCGAGCGTCGGCGGCGCCATAAATAAGGCATCACACCACCACCAGGTAATATTATGTCGTCTCATTTCGGGTCCGGGAACGGTGCGGAGTTTCTGAACAGTGTCGATTGTACCCTGTATCATCCTGCGATCTTTCTTCATCCTGTAAACGTCGATATAAGTCTGACTGATCGCAATATCATCGGCATGATCATAACGGGGACCCGGCTGCCAGGCTGTTCTTTGCCCGAGCGCCAAAAGTGAGTCGCGTATAAACTTTGCTTTCGTGGTCTGGTATGCTGCTACTACGCCGGCATAAAATGCCCCGTTCGTCCAGTCGGTAGGTTTGTGTTTTGGATTGTTAAGCTGCCATTCCGTTACCTTTTTCAGTGTCGACTTAATGTATTTTCTTTTAAAGATATCTCCTGTTGGCTGGGCAGTGGAAGCTATCGAGACAACAAGGAAGAACAACCAGAGAAAGACGTTGATGGTTCGGAGCTGATGTTTGGCCACGTTGATTGGTTTTAACGCTAAAAGTAATCGTTAGTAAATGTCGCACACTGATGAGCGGACGTAATTTATAGAATATTCCTTTAACCCGCCTGTACGCACGTACCCGAATGTAATGCTCCCGGCTAAGGCAGCCATTAACCCGAATTTTAATCGTCGTTCTCAACCTACAGTCGTACAGATTAAACCGTAGATCATCATGATCTACGGAAGATCAAACAGGCGCTCTTCGAGCAGTACGGTAACGGTGTCGCCGGCATCCTTGCCAATGGCTTTGCGTATGTCGGCTTTTATCGGGAGTAAGTGCGAGCCATCGCCCATTGCCATAAACGAACTTCTGAACGGATGTCCATCAACCGTTCCCCTGACCTTTACCAAACCCCTGGTGCCAAAAAAGCTGACCGACTCCGGCCACACCACATAGGTCCACCCACCCTTATTAGGGCTCTTTTGCAGCCTTGCCGAAAACTGTTCGTGCAGCGTCTTCATTGGCGGCTATTTTCAAATAAATATAAAAAAATAACCCCGGGTAATTCCACTGCTAGCTATCCATTACCGGCGCTTGTTCAGCACTGGCAGTGTCTAAAAATTCAAGAGCCTGAGGATCCAGTTTAATTCGTGTCGCAGCAACGAGTTCGCTGATTTGTTTAGAAGAGGTCGCACTCGCGATTGCAGAAGTAACCACTGGTTTAGCGAGCAACCACGCTATTGCAATTGCAGCAGGGGTCGTTTCATTGTAAGCGGCAACCTCGTCAAGGGCAGCAAGTATGCGTACTCCTCTTTCGTCCAGGTACTTTTGCATGCCGTCGCCCCGTTTACTTTTCCCGAAGTCTTCTGCGGAGCGATACTTTCCAGTTAAGAAGCCACTCGCCAGGGCATAATAGTTTATTACAGCAATGTGATGTTCCATGCAAATAGGAGCGAGTTCTTTTTCGAACTCCATTCTGTTGTACAGGTTGTATAAAGGTTGCAGGGATGCATATGCAATAAGGCCGGAGCGATTGCTTGCCTGGATTGCTTCCAATAGCTGCTCAGGCGAATAATTCGACGCTCCAACCGCGCGCACTTTACCCTGCTTAATCAAATAGTCAAATGCTTCCAATGTTTCCTCGATTGGCGTATCAGGATCGGGATAGTGCGCCTGGTATAAGTCGATATAATCGGTTTGCAACCTGCGCAATGATTCATCTACCATCTCAAGAATATACGTTTTACCAAGCCCCTTCCGACCATCCATTTCAGAACCCACCTTGGTTGCAATAACGAGGTCACTCCGGTTTCCCCTTTGCTTCATCCAATTGCCAATGATGGTCTCCGACTCACCTCCTTTATTCCCGGCTACCCAACTGCTGTAGGTATTTGCGGTGTCAATAAAATTCAGCCCGTTGGATACAAATTCATCCAATAACCGGTATGAAGCGGCTTCATCTACTGTCCACCCAAAAACATTTCCACCAACTGTTACCGGTGGAACTTCAATACCCGTTTTACCTAATTTACGGTTTTGCATAGCTTGTCTTGATTGTATCGTAGCCCTCACCAAAATGATGCCCCCACCCGATTAAACCCGGTTTGACGAAAACGTTTTTTATGGGACCAGCTGGTGAACAAAAATTAAGCTCCGGTTGCCCGCCCGCTGCGCAGTCGGACGGGTGTCACTCACTTTTACCGCAACAATGCTATTGAACAGAGCCCATGGTAAGCTGAAAAACCAGGCCCGAAAACTGGTTACAGTGAATTGGTATTCATTAAAGCCATCCCTATTGTTATCTAAATACTTCGTAATCCATGTTTAGAGCATAAGCCCAGCCTCGATCATTTATCACCACTTTCGGCAAGTCAGTAACAGCAGGAATAATTGTTGTCATAAGGTAAAGTACGGGGATACTGTTGCAGCTGAAGCCATCCGGGGCACAGGCGACAGAGACAGGAAGTGGCTGTGCGTTTGGGATTTTTTGCCAATAGAGATAATTCAATTAAGATGGTGCTTATAAAAGTGATATTGGTTTTGCTCGCCTTGTACCTGGCCCTTTGTGGCATACTGTATTTCGTACAAGAGAAAATGATTTTTTTTCCGCAGAAGCTTAGCAACGACTTCAGGTTCCGGTTCCGGAACTTCGAGGAGGTTAGCATTAAAACCAAGGACGGACCAATTCTAAACAGCCTGCTGTTCAAAGCCGAACATTCGAAAGGAGTGATCTTATATTTACATGGCAATGCAGGATCAGTCCACTCCTGGGGTGAGCTTGCCGGTATTTACACCAGTTTGGGATATGATCTACTGATGCCTGACTACCGCGGCTACGGTAAAAGCGAAGGAAAAATTCACAGCCAGGAACAGTTTTTCGATGATATGCAAACCGCGTATGATCTATTAAAAACAACTTACGATGAGTCAGACATCGTTGTGATCGGGTATTCGATCGGCACATCTGTCGCAACCAAAATCGCTGCCGACAACCATCCGAAAATGCTGATCCTCGAGGCGCCCTTTTACAGCCTTACCGACCTTGTAAAACACATCTACCCTTTTTTGCCGGCTTTCATTCTAAAGTACAAGTTCCGCACAGATAAGTTCATCCGCAAATGCACCATGCCGGTCGTCATTTTTCATGGTGATAGGGATGAGATCATCTACCCCGGGTCTTCAATAAAGTTGAAAAAGCTCATGAAACCAACAGACACCCTCATCATGTTAAAGGGTGAATTCCACAATGGGATAAGCACCAACCCTGTGTACCTTTCCGAGTTAAAGAAGATTTTATAACGCCGCCGCAGGTGATGTCACTCGCCGGCGCAGGTGTTGTCACCTGCAACCCATCGGGTGTGTGATGGCTTGCCTTCGCAGGTGTTGTCACCTGCGGCCCATGGGGGTGTGATAGGTTTCCTTCGCAGGTGATGTCACTGGCCGTCGCAGGCGTTGTCACTCGCCGTCGCAGGTGTTGTCACCTGCGGCCCATGGGGGTGTGATAGGCTGCCCTTGCAGGTGCTGTCACTGGCCGCCGCAGGTGTTGTCAGTCGCCGTTGCAGGTGTTGTCACTCGCCCTCGCCGGTGTTGTCACCTGCAACCCATGGGGTGTGTGATGGCTTGCCTTCGCAGGTGT
>JASLBT010000131.1 GCA_030146445.1 Segetibacter sp.
GCTAGCCTTCCTGGAAATGGCGGGGGTGCAACCTGCCTTCTTCCTCAAGAGCAGCAAGCTGTCCACAATCAGATAATACCGGGTAGAAAATGCTGAACGACTGAACAGCCAGATAAACCAGGGATCACACTAACGGGAGCAACGGGCATGGTTGGCGAGTGTACGGATGTAGACTCGACACCTGGTTTTGGTCGATCGTGCACAGCGAGCCATCTTAAGGTAAGGGAAGTTGTGTTAAAGCATTGGTTGCCCACTCTCCTATGGCGGGCGAAGAGTAGGGTTTCTATAGCTGCCTGCTTCGTGTTGGTGTATTTTCGTTTGTATAAAAAACCGGAGTTCCATGGCTTAACTTACGAACGCACAACGAATTCGCGCTTACCTTTTCTCTACCAAAGTAATGGTATGCCTTGCTGGTACATTTCCGGCGCAGGAACCAGTACTACTGCACCCGGAAAAATGATGTGGGCGGGGGTAAACGGGAACACTGAAAATGATTATTTAAACTCCTTTCTAGCAGGTTTACAATTCCACCCGAGGGATAACAAGTCGAACACCGGACTAAAAAACACGGTTAAAACTTACAAGTACCCCTGTCGGATGATCCCCTTTTATCAGGAAGATCGATCGGAAAAAGGTGCTCAGTTTAAAACAACTGGACGTTGCTATGATAAAACCATCAACATAGCCTGTACGAAACATGTACCGGAAGTAAAAGACATTACCTGCCGCCCGAAATCCAGGTAAATTGATCGGGTCACAAGCATCTACGCAGCACCTGGCTGGCAAAATTTGAGAATATCAAAATTGTCCTCAAAATGGGCTTTTACGACTTAAATAAACAAGAAAGGGAGCTGTTAACGGCAAGCATTTACCAGCAGGTTGAAAATGCCCTTAGTGGTGGGAATACTGCTCATCTCCTACCCTTGTTCAATGACGAGGATACCTATAACAGGAAAGCTGCCTACACCGCTGTGGGGAAACTGTACAAGGGCAATTCCGGATTAAAAACCTCAGTGGTGCAACTATTACTAAATAATTATTTAGTATCCCCTGACTATAAAGTCAGGCAGACGATTGTAAACGCAGCCGGGGAAATAGGAAAAGCAGATTTCGAAGCTGTGGCATTTGTGTTTGATCAATGCCTCTTTGATAAGCATCATGCTGTTAGAAATGCGGTGATTGGCTCGATAAAAAAAATGGCCGAAGTTAATCCAAAGCCCGTTTTAAGTTGGGCACGCGGTTACCTCCACCACCCGGAAGGGGAAGTTCGACGCGAAATATGCCACGGCATCGAACTACGTGGACGAAAGTTTCCAGCCGATATTCTGCCGATGTTACAGGAACTGGAATTCGACAAATCAAGACGCGTACGCACTACCCTTGTGCATGTTCTCGGGCAAATCGCTTATAAAAAAGGCTGCCTGGAAACGGTAATTTCGCACCTCAACGAATGGACGAATAAATCGCTTGTTGCTGAGGTGGGCAATGAGATCGTAGCTGTTCATCACCGTTATAAACAATTTGCATTCTTAAAGCCGGAAGCTGCTGCTGCATACATCAACTTGCACCTTGGTTATCCGGCGGAAGGTGATGGCTGACAACAGAAGCTCAGGCATGTGTTGGATACAGACCACCTCTGAATAACTGCGATCTTGTGCCTATTCCAATAAACCCGTATAAACGAGCAAGCAAGCGGCAGTGCAGTAAATCTCTGCCGGACCATTGAACGATACAGCACCGTTACTGTACTCATGCTCTACACTGACCTTAGCGGTTACTGAATCAGCTTACCAATTTTCTCCAGGGGGATGGTGTTTGCCATAGCGACAATCTCCGACTCCGACGTGTTTTTTACTTCAACGGTTACCAGCGCATTGGTATAAGGGATTTCGAGCCGGTAATCGTTTTTACCGTTTTCACCTTCTTCGCGGGTGAGCCTGCCTTTATAACCCTGCAGCTTTATCACCTTGCTATTACCATTGCTTCCAAGCCCGGCTAGTAATGGAGAGGTTAAAAAAGTATTGAGGGTTGAGATCAGTGGAGAGTTGTTGATGATCTCAACCTCGGCAGTTTTCTCGCCTGAACCGTAAGTGCGATGGATGGTGGCACCAACAAAACCGACATTACCTGTTACGTTGTCGTCGGCAGCGTTTTGTTGCAGGGCATCCAGTTTTGCGGGAAGTAGTTTCAGTACTTCTTTTCCAATCGTGATATCAAGCTCCTGCAACATTTGCTGAAGGGCGAAGTGCGCCTCTTCGAGTTTTCCGGCTGCATAAGAGGTTTTTGCCGTGGCGATCGACGTTTTGAAATTTTGGCTATAGGTAGTATTTACTGCAATAGCAAAAACTATCGGTAGTATGAGGCGTTTCATAATGTGAGTTAAAGAGTTTAGGTTTATTTTTCGCCAAGCATCTTCTTGATGCCGTCAATATCAAAAGTGTTTACCGCGGTGAGCATCTCCTGTTCGGTGGCAAAGTTTATTCCCTCCCAGGTGATCAGGCCGGATTGGCCAAGCTGCACGAGCACCGCATACCCTTCTCTTGGCTCATACTTTATCACGGCATTATTTCCTTTTACTTTTATTTGCTTAAAATTTTGCGTTTCACCATTTGACTGAGTGTATGCAGTGTTAAAAACAACACCCATCATGCCCGAATAAACAGAGTTATTTCCAACTGTAATCGTTAGTTGTTTGTCTCCTTTTTTATATACCGTTTGGATGGTCAGGTTTGACCAACCCCATTGGGCGCTGGATACTTTATCGTCCAAAGTGTCGCGCTCCAACCCGGTCACGGTTGAAGGGAAGGATTTAAGAATAGCACGGCCAATCTGCAGTTCGACGCCCAGCAAGGCCTGTTGTATTGAGTACCGTGCCTCACTGAAGCTGCCTGCCTGGTGTGCCTTATCTGCATCATTGATCTGTTGCACAACGTCGGGCGGAGTTGAATTGGTTAAACCGGCACCGCCTTTGTTGGCTGGTTTTCCACGACCGGAGCTTGTTGATGACCCTGGCTGTGAGCCATCGATGCCAAAGGCACTATCCACCTTTTTGTCAAGCACTCTGTCGGCTACGTTAGAGGCTTTTTCTTTTAATTTTTTCAGGAAGCCCTGGGCCCCCGCGGGCATTTGGATGAGTAACATTGTAGCCAGCAAAACTGGTGCAATGATCATTTTTTTCATGGGTTCATGTTTAATTGGGAACGAATATAATTACCAGGAACTAGTGATGCAATAGGCGAAAGAAAATTGCAGTTGCGTATGCCGGTTTGAGGAGAATAGTGGAAAATGCGAACGATTACCTACGCATGATGAACAACTTGTTTGTGGCCGAGGTCACTACTATTCTGGAGTAGAGCAGAGTGAACGTTCACCCCTAAAACCTCTTCAACATTGGCGGCCGAAACCAGGAACCAACAAGTTTACAAACACCGTGGGGTTGGTAACAACAAATCAGGTAAAATTGGATCTGGCCGCGAACGGAGAATACGAGATTCTCAAACTGCAATGAATCCCGTTTATTCAAGAACATTGGCCTTTGCTGCATTTATATGCATCCGATTAAATAAAATTATAAACAATCCCGGGTAAAGTCAAGAGGTGCCGGACGATGTTTTTGCGATAACTAAGGCATACTTTACAACTGAAGATATAGCTCAAAACATCTTTAAGCCTGGCGCAAATCGGAAGTTTCCGGTGCTGCTGTTTCCAGGTTCTACGGAGAACAATAATGAGTTTGCGCATACTTACGCATACGTTATCTTCAAAAATATGCCTCACAAAAGCCAAAACAACGAACAAACTGTAAAACTGAGCGTAGCAACGATGATGCTATGGAAAGATTCGCCGGTCACATAAAAATAAAGGCCATGTTCCCGGGCTTTTTCGATGGCAGGAAAATTGAATAGGGAACCGTAAATCTATAGCATGAAAACGCCAGCTTTATTATTGGGTATCGTATTTGTTTTTATGGCCTGCACCAATGGTAAGGTTGATCAACAGAAACTGGATGCGGCCGGCGACAAAGTTCAAAAAGGTGTAGAAAGGGCAGCTGATACCATTGCTAAAAAAGCGGGTCAGCTAAAGGACAGTATCATCATAGACAGGGACGATACCATAAGGTAGGAGCAGCGAGTTAATCACGGTAATTCAGGGCTGGTTTGCGATCACCAAGCAATGCGCTGTATTTGTAATTACCTAACACTGCTTTGAATTCTTTCTGCGCCTGTTCTATCGTGCCTGGATTAGTGTAGAGGTCGATTGCCGTAAGCGCCATCGTTTTTGCAGCCACCACCAGGCCTTTGACGCCAATATCCGTTCCTCCGCAGGCGACAGCCTGCCAGCTATGGGCAGGTGTACCGGGCACCCAGGTTGCAGCACGGAGTCCAACAGTTGGAACAGCATAGCTAACGTCTCCCACATCGGTGCTGCCACCTCCTGCATCGGACAAAATCCTGAGCTTTTTAACGACGCCCGCGCTATCGATAGCGTTTACAGGAAAGCCAAAGGTCGCCTGTAGCTTTTTTGCAAAATCAATTTCTTCGGCAGTGTAACTAACACCGCCAACTTTCTCGAAGTTTTGCTGCATTACGCCTGCCAAAGTCCGGTTCAACAAAAGGTCATGCGTGCCGCCGATAAGCTCGTACTGCACGGTTGTTTCAGTGCCTGTAGCTGCGCCGTTTGCGGCCCTTACTACCCTGTCGAAAACGGCTTTTACGATGTCTCTTTTAGGATGACGAACATAATAATATACTTCGGCGAAATCGGGGATAACATTTGGCGCTTTGCCGCCCTGTGTGATCACGTAATGTATTCTTGTTTCCTGCGGCACGTGTTCCCGAAGCATGTTCACCATATGGTCCATTGCCTCAACCCCATCCAATGCACTGCGGCCCCTTTCGGGTGAAGCGGCGGCATGAGCCGATATTCCACTGAACCGGAACTTGGCCGAGATATTCGCAAGCGCACTGGTCATGGTAACCCCGTTTTCATTGCCCGGGTGCCAGTGAATAACCGCATCTACGTTATTAAACAAACCGGCACGCACCATGTACACTTTTCCGCTGCCGCCTTCTTCTGCAGGTGTACCATAAACTTTTATCGTTCCGGTGAGCTTCTTCTGTTCGATCAGTTTTTTTATTTCCACCCCGGCAGCAACGCTCGCTGTACCAAAAAGATGGTGACCGCAGGCATGACCAGCCTGCTTACCGGCTATGGGTTTTTTCTCGGGGACGGCTTCCTGCGATAACCCGGGGAGGGCATCAAATTCGGCAAGAATACCGATCACCGGTTTGCCCGAACCATAAGTGGCCACAAACGCCGTAGGAATACCGGCAACCCCTGCCTCCACGCTAAACCCATTCTGTTGTAACGTTTGCTGGTGCAGTGCCGAACTTTTTGTTTCCTTATAGCCTACTTCGGCGTAGTCCCAAATGGCCAGCGCCGTCTTTTTATACTCGCCATATTTCGCCTGTATTGCCGAAAGCGCCTGTTGTTTAAGCGCGTCGTTTTTTACCGCGCGACCAGGTTGTGCAGCTAAAGTGCCAACGACAAAAAAGAACAGAAAACTGAAAGCAACATTTTTCATGTTTACCAATTTTGGATTAAAATAATGAATACGGAGCAATCAGGAGGCTCTCATTCAATTAATCAGGATCGCAAAAACGATCAGGCTAAGTGATCACATGGCAAACTGCTGTAGGCGAAAACATGGCGGTAAAAAATAAAAAACCGAACTCGTCTACTGGTACTGGATATACATTGGCTGCGGCGTAAATTTGATCAATTCGTGGGGCGAATACAATTGATCCTTTCCGGTTTTTGTGTCGTTTTTATAGAAAATCTTAAACCCGGCGAACATAACCGGCTCGCGGTAGATGTAACGGAGCCATGTAGAGCGTTTCAGCGTTTTGTTGCCCCAGCCATCCATGTCCATTACCACCTGCACCTCGGGAGTTTTTTTGATCTTATTGTAACCCGTAACCATGCCCTGTGTAAAACGGTGGATTACCAATATTTTCGGCGGCAGGTTGTATTTCCTTACGACGCTGGCCAGGTAGTCGATAGTAGCATTAATGTCTTGGTCGCTAAAAGTTCCGATACGACTACCGGGACGGCCAACACCCTTCATTGAAAATTCGGGGTCGATGCCAAAGTGCACCTGCGGCATCTGCAGGTATTTTTCGAATTGCGGTACTTCCGTTTGTACGTTGCTGTGGCCAACCTGAATGTCGATAAATACAAGCGCATCGATCTCCCTGGCCCAGTTTACAATCGTGTCAATCTGGTGAAAAGGCATCCGTAGCCGGTGTTTGCCATCCTTTCCGGGTGAGCCCTGGGCGGTTACGGCAATGTAATGCAGGGCAGGGATAACCGGGATAGAGCTGTCGGCACGTTGCCAATTTGCAACTTCACCCTTAAGCTTATTAAGCATTTGCGCTTTCGGCAGTTCACCCAGGATTCCCATTTGTTTGGAAAACAGGTTTCCATAATAGGCAACGACCCGGTTGAAAGGTAATATCGCCCCCGGCAACGGGTAAGGTGCCTTAACCGGCCACAAACCCGTGGTATCCCCATTGCTGATGGACTTCATTATGCGGTCATACGCAACGGTATCCAAAACAGGTTTTGGAACTTCAGCCTTTACTGCAGCAGTATCTCCGTCTTTGCTGTCGGATTTACGTTCATTTACCACCTGGCTGCCGCATGATGTGGCCATTATTACTGCAATAAGCAGAAGCCCTCCGAAAACACTATGCCTATAATTCATATCCGCCGAAGATATTGTAAAATCAAACATCGGCAAGTTTGGATTTTTCACAATGTGGTTGTTCATATAGGAGGCTTATGAAGTGCCGGATGGAGATGGATAATCTGAGCAAAATAGTTGCATTAACCAGCGACAGCATAAATGGCATACAGTCCTCCTTGCGTACGGCGTAAAATAATAATCTTCTTTCACGGTCCGGCCGATCGATGAACAGCCCCCAAATTTCCATTTGAACTCAAAGGCTCACCGGTACACGGTGGTGGAATGGTTTTGGTGTGGTGAATAGGATTATTATTTTAAAATCACTATTCGACAAATTAAAACAACATCAATGTTCAACGTATTATTTGTGCTCACATCGCACGATCAACTGGGAAATACGGGCCACAAGACAGGGTTTTGGATCGAGGAATTCGCGGCTCCGTATTACTTCCTTACCGATGAAGGTGTTAATGTAGCACTGGCTTCGCCAAAAGGCGGTCAGCCGCCGATTGATCCGAAAAGCAGTGCGCCTGAAAATGAGACAACAGCAACCAAAAGATTTGACAGTGATGAAGCGTTGAAAGAAAAACTTTCGCTTACCCTGAAACTTTCTGACGTAAGCCCCGATGAATATGATGCTGTTTTCTACCCCGGAGGTCACGGACCGTTATGGGACCTGTCCAACGACCCGGACTCAATCAAGTTGATCGAAAGCTTCATCAGGGAGCACAAGCCGGTTGCTGCCGTATGTCATGCCCCTGCTGCGCTGCTGAATGTAAAGTCGCCCAATGGTGAACCGTTCGTAAAAGGAAAAAAGGTTACAGGATTTACCAATGAAGAAGAAGAGGCGGTCGGGCTCACCACCTTTGTGCCATTCCTGCTTGAAGATGAGCTTAAAGGCATGGGCGCCGATTACAGCAAAAAAGACGAATGGGCATCCTATGCGGTTGTAGATGGTCAGTTGATCACGGGCCAGAACCCGGCGTCGTCTGAAGAAGTTGCGGAGAACCTGCTGAAGGTGCTCAAGGCAACAAAAGTGGAACAGGATTAAGATAAGACAAATCTGCTATGGGGCTGTCTCTTCACTCAGGGGACAGCCTTTTTTTTGCGCTTATCCGGCTTCCACACAAACGTTACGGAGACCGGCAAATTGACTTTACGTTTATATGGCCGCGACCATTCTCTTGATGCAGGTTTATTCCTGTTAAAGTACCTTCCCGTGGCACAACAACCTCAATCGAACCTGGCATGACTAAACTTTTCTCCGGCGGGCTTTTGTTCACTGCCTTTTCATTGCTTTTTGCGGATCCTATAATTGCACAAAACCGGTCAACTGCCCGTGCGGGCAAGGCATACTTTCCAACAACTAATGAATGGCAGAAGGTACCGGTAACCGGCTCATTCGATACCGGAAAACTGGCTGCCGCTATCCGGTTTGCGATAGCCCACGAGAGCAGGCAGCCCCGAAATATGGAACTATCGCAGGCGATGACATTTGGCAAGGAGCCTTTTGGTGAAGGTATAGGTCCTTTTAGCGATCGGGGGGAACCAACGGGGATGATCGTCCATAAAGGGTACCTGGTGGCTTCATGGGGAGAACCCTCGCGGGTAGATATGGTACATAGTGTGACTAAAAGCTTTCTCTCCGCTGTGATCGGTGTTGCTGTCGACAGCGGTCTCATTAGGGCCGTTAACGATACCGTATCTCATTATATTCCTCCGATAGAAGTTTACAGTCCAGGTCAGCCGGCCCGTACTCCTGCCGACCTGGGCACCCCGGAGTTGATTGCCCCTTTTGAAACGCCACATAACCGACGCCTTACGTGGGAAGTGATGCTGCGGCAAACCAGTGACTATGAAGGCGTATTATGGGGTAAACCGGACTGGGCCGACCGCCCCGACCCTGATGCCTCGAAATGGTTGAACCGAAAACGCAACGAACCGGGTGCGGTGTACGAATACAACGACGTGAGGGTAAATGCACTTGCACTTGCAGCCACCAACGTTTGGCGGAGAGCGTTGCCGCAGGTGTTGAAGCAGGTGATCATGGATCCGATCGGTGCATCGAATACGTGGCGGTGGACGGGTTATCGTAATTCCTGGATCGTTCTCGACGGCGAGCCCGTGCAATCGGTGAGCGGGGGTGGCCACTGGGGAGGCGGCATGTTTATGAATGCTTATGATATGGCGAGGTTTGGCTTACTTACTATGCATGAAGGAAACTGGAACGGCAAACAGCTTATCTCTAAAAAGTGGATCCAACAGGCACTTACCCCGTCGACTGCGCAGCCAACTTATGGCTACATGAACTTCTTTTTAAATACCGCGAAAAAGTACATGCCATCGGCGCCGGAAACCGCCTTTGTACACGTTGGCAATGGAACCAACATCATTTATGTCGATCGCGAACATGAGCTCGTGATGGTGGTGCGGTGGATTGACAACAAGGCGGTTGACGGGATGGTGAAGTCCGTCCTCGACGCACTGAAATGAAATATGTAGTTGCCCCCTGCCAGGTTCACGCACACCGGTGCCGGATAAACATCTAAAATATCGAACATCTTTTTGGGGGCGTGTCCCCCCAACCGGGGTTGGGGGGCCGGGCTTTTTGCTGCAAGCCCTTACCCGATCCCCAAGAAGTTGGGGATCGGGATTGCGGGGCTTTTCGCGTCAATCCCTAACGCGATAAACTGTTGCGCAGGAAACGTTCGGCACCATCCCATCATAGATGATCCGGATAATGGACTGAAATTGCTCATCTATTTGCTTCCCACCACCTGTTCGTGTAGCCACCCGCATCAACGTTGACCGTCTCACCGGGAGCTGGAAGCAGCAGGTGTACCCCGGCTTTCTCTGCTGCAGCAATTACCCGTTCCACGGGTTCGGTCCAGGGGTGAATCGCCAGTGGGAAGGTGCCCCAATGTATTGGCATTAGTAGTTTACCCCGAAGATCCAGGTGGGCTTTCACGGCGTTCTCCGGGCCCATATGGATTGACTCCCATTCCGGATTATACGCGCCGGCATCGAGCATGGTAAGATCAAACGGACCCAGCCGGTCACCAATCTTCTTGAAGCCGTCGTAATAACCGGAGTCTGCGCCAAAGTAAATATTGTGGATTGGTCCCTTTATCGCATACGAACCCCAAAGCGTATGGAAGCGGTTGAACAGGCTCCTGCCGGAAAAATGCCGGGCAGGCAGTGCAGTAATTGTACAATTATTCACCAGGGTTTCTTCCCACCAATCCAGTTCGGTTATCAAACCGGGGTCAACGCCCCATGACTTTAATATCCCCCCGACCCCTTTCAGGCAGATGATTGGAATTCCTTTTTTGGCGAGGTGTTGAACAGCTCCTTTATCAAGGTGATCGTAGTGATCGTGCGAGATGAGTAACCGTTTAATTGGTGGAAGGTCATCGATATTGATTGGATTTTGAAAGAACCGTTTTGGACCGACGTATGCAATTGGAGATGCCCGTTGATACCAGAGCGGGTCGGTGAGAAAACGATTTCCGTCGATGTCGATGATTAATCCGGAATGTCCAAGCCAGGTTATCTTAAGTGCACCGGGATCGCTATGTTCCAATGATTTTACATTAACGCTAAAAGGTCCGGGGGGAGATGATGGTGTGACCTTTACATGCTTTTTCATGTACATCTTCATGATCCGCCAAAAGGAGCCTTTACCCATCACTTCTGTTGGAACAGGGTTTAAATATATTTTTCCGTTATAATGTTCCGTTATGTTCATCGGGCAAATTTAGCCCTGTTCATGCGTGCAATATCCGGTTCGCAAAAAGTTGATGGATCGTACTGGTAACACAACCTATTATTAATGATGCTAATATGAAAAAAGCTGGCACTATTTTGCTTGTTATAAAACAAAGAAACGTCATGCAAGACTCATCCCCACTGCCCGTGCAGCAACAAACGCCAAAGAAACAAGGGTCAGAAACCGTAAGCGAGTTGGTTCATCGTCACCTTGCCGACCAGGATCATGAAATTACGGACGAAGAGATCAGGAATGTAGACCTTCAGCTCGACAATACCGTACCCGACGAAACCGCAGAAGATGCCGACGAGGCTGAAGAAAAGCTAAGGCGCAAATCCGAAGCAGCAAACGACGATACCACAGCGCCACGGATCACCACACCTGCTGAAATCCTTGGAAGCTAAAGACTTTATAAGGTTTGGTGAAGGGAATCTGTTGTTACCACACGAGGTTATGGATCGCTGCGAGGCCGGAGGCCATCCCGCGGCCGCGCTGCGCCGGATGCCGGCAACCATGTCAACAGTTGTTCCCCGGCCACCAAAATGTTCTCTAAAGGAAACGACGCCAACTCATTCTTTGCACCGAGATCCTCGAAAAACGGGTTTCAACCAAAACCAAATCAGCATATTTTTCTGTGCTTATGTGGTGGCGACTCTTCGAAGCACATAGGCCCCTGCTGTTACATAAACACCCATTCAACAAAGACAATGGGGGTATATTTTCATTCGTCTGCCTAACCAGACCACAGTGGTTCAGAACTCATGATGGCTCTAAGTCCCCCAGTCAAGTTTATAATTTCTTTCATAAACCTCTTTACGGATGGTGTCTACGATGCGCGTAAAGTGTTCATCGGAGTCAATCGCTCGACTGGTCAGCAGGTGCATCGGCAGGAAAGCCTCGCCGGGTCGATACGGCGGCTGACTGTATGCATACGGTGCAATCAAAAAACCCAATCTCCGGTAGAATGTCATCCGTCGTTCTGAGGTATCGTTATGAGGGTATTCAGCCTCGAGTACCACCATCTCAGCTTCCGCAATCAATTTCTGCAGCAACATGGCGCCCACACCCTTTCCGCGAAAAGCAGGGCTAACGACAAAATGTTCTACGTACAAAAAGTTTCCAAAAGTCCAGGTAACAACAAAACCCGCAAACGACCCCGTAACCTTAATTAACTGCAGCTGCATGGGCCGATGTTCCAGCATGCCCACCAGCTGTGGCCAGTACCTACGCTCTGCCAGCGGGAAATTGGTTTCATACAGCTCCTTCACGT
>JASLBT010000134.1 GCA_030146445.1 Segetibacter sp.
CCGCTTTCACTGCAGCGCGTAGAAAGAAAGAAATAGGCATCCGGAAAGTTGTGGGAGCTTCCTCATATCAGATCACTGCCCTCCTTTCCAGGGACTTTCTAAAGCTGGTATTTATCGCCTTCGTGATTGCAACTCCGATTGCATGGATCTCTATGGACAAATGGTTAGAGGATTTTGCTTACAGGATCAATATCAATATCTGGGTGTTCATCTTAGCCGGAGTACTAGCAATACTTATAGCCTTACTAACGATCAGTGCGCAGTCAGTAAGGGCAGCCACGGCAAACCCCGTAAAGAGTTTGAGAACTGAATAGGTTAAGAAGGGTGCGTGGAGTAATAGTGGAACCCCAAACCTGGTGCGTGCTACAACCACCTTCTAAGGATTGCATGTGAGCATTTCATAGAGCAGATGTTGAAGCCCGGGATTATGATTGAAAGGAACCTAAAACGAAATACTTAAAAGTCGAAAGACCATGATAAAGAACTATTTAAAGATTGCCTTCCGAAATCTACTTCGTAAGAAAGGCTTTTCCATCATCAATATATCGGGGCTGGCAGTTGGCATGGCGAGCGCAATCCTGATCTTATTGTGGATACAACATGAAGTAACATACGATCAGTTTCACGAAAAGAAAGATCTGCTTTATGAAGCGTGGAACAGGTCGCAATTCGATGGCAAACTCCAAAGTTGGAATACCACTCCCAAGGTGCTCGGTAAAACCATAAAGGCAGATTATCCGGAAGTTGCTAATACAACCAGGGTGAACTGGGGGAATAGTATGCTTTTCCAGGTTGGCGACAAAAATCTTACCGTGACGGGAACGTTTGTGGATCCTGCTTTCCTTACTATGTTTTCTTATCCGTTGGTCAAAGGAAATCAAGCTTCCGCACTCAATCAGACTTATTCGATAGTTGTAACGGAAAAGCTGGCTGAGAAGTTATTTGGCGACGAGGAACCAATGGGAAAGGTTGTTCGTATTGAGAACAAAGATAATTTCACTATTACAGGTGTTTTGAAAGAATTTCCGGACAATACCTTTCTGGAAAAAGGAATAGAATACCTTCTTCCCTGGGAATACATGAAAGTTTTGGGATGGGATGATGATAACTGGGGAAACAACTCAACCAGAACATATGTTGAATTAAAACCAAATGCCTCTATAGCGCAGCTCGAGCAAAAAGTAAAAAATATTACAAAGGAGCATACTAACAACCAGGAAGACATTGAAGTATTCCTGCACCCTCTGAGTAAGTGGAGACTGTACTCCGATTTCGAGAACGGAAAGATCTCCGGCGGCAGAATAGAAATTGTGCGACTATTCAGCATCATCGCAGCATTGATACTTCTAATTGCGTGTATTAATTTCATGAATCTGAGCACTGCCAGAAGTGAAAAAAGGGCCAAAGAAGTCGGTGTACGAAAAGTCGTGGGAGCCGAAAAGAAATCCCTTGTGATGCAGTTTCTGGGAGAGTCGGTTCTTCTGGCTTTTCTGGCAGCAGTCGTTGCATTCATACTTGTTTTGGTTAGCCTGAACGCATTTGGCACTCTCGTCGATAAAGACCTACACATCAGTTATACAAGCTGGCAGTTCTGGATAACAGCTGTTGCGTTTGTTATCGTCACAGGGATTATTGCCGGGAGTTATCCTGCATTCTATCTGGCTTCATTCAAGGCAGCCGGCGTATTGAAGGGTACATTCAAGGCTGGCAATGCACTCATCACACCAAGAAAGGTATTGGTTGTTCTTCAGTTTACTTTTGCCATCATCCTAATAATAAGTACAATCGTTGTACAGCAACAAATAAATCATGCTCAGCAGAGGGAAACCGGGTATGCAAAAAACAATCTTGTATACCATCATCTTACCGGCGAAGCAGATAAGAATTACAACCTCATTCGCAACGAACTTCTTAGCACGGGAACTGCCGTGGCAGTAAGCAAAACAAGTGCACCAATCACGGAGGGATGGAGCGATTCCTGGGGCTTTCAATGGGTGGGTAAAAATCCGAATGCGAAAATTGATATTAACCGGTTTTGTGCGGATACTGATCTCGCTGAAACAGTCGGACTGCAGATACTGCAGGGCCGGGACTTCGATCTGCAACAATTCCCAACCGATTCGACTGCTTGTCTTATCAATGAATCAGCCGTAGAGGTTATGGGTTTCAAAAGCCCCATCGGCCAGATCATCAAGGACAATGGTATAGACTGGCATGTGGTAGGCGTATTCAAGGACTTCATTCTTCAGTCCCCGTATCAGCCAATTCGCCCAATGGTAGTGGAGGGAGCTAAAGGATGGTTCAATGTGATTCACTATAAACTCAATAACCAGAATTCCACTTCAAAGAACCTGCAGATGGCTGAACAGATCTTTAAAAAATACAATCCGCAGTATCCCTTTGAAAACCACTTTGTGGATGAAGAGTATGGAAGAAAATTCGAGGACGAAAAGAGAACTGCAACGCTCGCTGCCCTCTTTGCTGGTCTAACCATATTTATCTCCTGCCTGGGACTATTCGGTCTTGCAACATATATGGCGGAGAACAGGATAAAGGAGATTGGCGTCAGGAAAGTGCTGGGAGCATCTGTAACCAGTATAACGGCTCTGTTGTCGAAAGACTTTTTGAAGCTTGTTCTGATTTCTCTTGTGATCGCGATACCGATCGGCTGGTGGGCAATGAATGCATGGCTGAATAACTATGAATATCGGGTAGATATCCGGTGGGAAGTGTTTCTTGCAGCCGGCTTACTGTCCATGATGATCGCAATACTCACCGTTAGTTACCAGTCGGTGAAGGCCGGACTTTCAAATCCCGTGAAGAGCCTGAGATCAGAATAGGTGATCTGCCGGGTTGACGGCTTTCATCAAGATTATGGAATCAATTATTCGCTCAATAAAACCGAGTACCTTGCTTAGTTCATACATCAAAATAGCATTCAGAAACCTGAGAAAAAACCGCATCTATACTGCCGTAAATCTCCTGGGGCTATCCGTTGGCATTTCAAGCTGTCTGCTGATCGGAATTTATATTCTACACGAACGCAGCTACGACCGCTTCCACAAAAATGCGGATCAGATTGCACGGATCACGATGGAATATAAGGTGTCGGATGTAGTGAATGGAACGGCAGTGACAGGAACAAAAGCCGGTCCTCAACTGGCCAGAACGTTCCCTGAGATCAAACAGTTTGTGCGCACTATGAAATACCCGTCAGTGGTTTCATACCAGGCGAAAAGGTTCGAAGAAAAAAAGTTCCTGTATGCTGATTCCGGTTTTTTCCATGTATTCTCGTTCCCCCTGTTGCAGGGAAACTCACAGACGGCACTAAATGCGCCCGATAAGGTAGTGATCACAAGAAGTGCTGCGAAGAAATATTTCGGATCTGCAGAGCCGTTAGGAAAAACACTATCTATTGGGGAGAACAAAATCTTTATAGTGTCTGCCGTTGCTGCCGATTGTCCGCAGAACTCTCAGATCCAATTCGAATTCGTAGCGGCATTCACTGCACTGAATGCATCAAAGGAAGAAACCTGGTGGAATGCAAATTACTATACCTACCTCCTGTTAAACGAGGCGGGTATAATACCATCTGTCGAAAAAAAGGTGAAAACCTATATGGAACAGGTTACCCGCGAACTGGATATGGGCTCCGGAAATCATCTTACCTATTATCTTGAACCGCTGAAGCAGGTACACCTGCATTCGAAGCTGGATGGCCTGGAGCCAGGGAACAACATTGTTTATATAATCATCCTCGGCATTGTTGCTTTTCTGATCCTGGTGATTGCTTGTGTAAACTATACCAACCTGGCAATAGCGCAATCAACGGCGCGGGCCGGGGAAGTCGGTGTACGGAAAGTGCTGGGTGCGCAAAAGGGCCAGCTGTTCAGACAATTCATTCTTGAGTCTTTTTTTATGGCGCTGCTTTCGCTGACAGTGGCGTTTGTTCTTGCAGTTGTTCTGCTTCCATATTTTAACGACCTAGCAGGAAAGAACTTTACACCCGGAATCTTTTTTCAACGAAACGTTCTGCTGCTATTGTTACTAACAATCGTATTAGTCAGTATCCTTTCCGGATCCTACCCTGCTCTTTTACTTTCAAACGTCCGGTTGATCAAGGTATTGAAGTCAGGATTCAGCTTTACCTCCGGAGCGGGCACATTACGGAAGTCTTTGATCGTTTTTCAATTTTCAATCTCTCTGTTTCTTATCATCATCACTATAATAATTCTCCAACAATTGAACTTTGTCCAAAGCAAGGACCTTGGATATGATAAAGACCTGGTTGTTGTGTTACCCGTCGACAACTCGATGCTCAAAAATATCGATGCTATAAAAAGGGCCATTAACAGCGTACCGGGTGTGTCAAAAGTTGGAGGCGCATATGAAGATCCCACCCAGGTAGACTGGGGAGACGGAATAATGAAGGGAGACGGCGAAGGCGAAGAGCCTATCTCTGTTAATGCGATGCCGGTAGACGAAGACTTTATACAGACACTTGGAATGCAAGTGATCGCAGGAAGCACTTACACCAATGCAGATGTTCTTCAGTTTGATACTTCCGACAACGGAAAAAATTTCAGGCATTCCTTTGTTTTAAATGAAACCGCAGTAAAACAGCTTGGGTGGACACCGGAAGAGGCTATTGGAAAAACAATCTCTAAAGGCAACGCCGGCACTATTAAGGGCGTGCTGCGAGACTTTCATTTCAAATCATTACATAATCCAATCGGTCCCTTGGTAATGTTTCTTAGCAAGAACCAAATCAGGAATCTGTTTGTGAAGGTGGAACCTTCCGAAATAAACAACACGCTGGCCCAACTGGAGCAGACCTGGAGATCGCGTATTCCGCACCGACCTTTTGAATATCATTTCCTGGACGAAGATTACCAGGCCCTGTATGCGGCCGAGCAGCGAACTGCAAAAGTATTTACCACTTTTTCATCACTGGCTATCCTACTTGCATGCCTCGGTCTATTCGCTCTTACGGCATACGCAGTGGTTCAAAGGACAAAGGAAATTGGCATACGGAAAGTGTTAGGAGCAAACCTGCTTAATCTTTTCGCCCTGTTATCAAAAGATTTCCTCATCCTGATCTTAATAGCGTTATTGATTGCATGTCCGGTTGCCTGGATCGCTGCCGGTAAATGGCTCGAAGAATTCACGTATCGAATTAGCGTGCAGTGGTGGGTATTTATATTAGCCGGAGTGTCAACTTTGGCAATTGCCGTGCTCACATTAAGCTTTCAGGTTATAAAAGCTGGAATGATGAATCCGGTGAAGAGTCTCCGGTCCGAGTGAGTTAGGAAGCGTGTGGATATAAATGTCCGCCAACCAAAAAACACCCAGAATCATTGCACTCATTGTCTATGCAATCCAACATTCAACCTTCAACATTTCACCACAACTAAAACAATGACTGCACTAAAAGTATCCATACGTCGCCTCTGGCATAACAAGCTGTATTCCGGAATAAATATTATCGGACTTACCACGGGCATCACCTGCCTGCTGCTTGCTGTCCTGTATATGAAGGATGAATGGAGCTTTGATAAGTTCCATAAAAACAATCCTCATTTGTACAGGGTCACCACTACCCTCTCGGAAAGCAAAGAAGAAACTCCACGAAAAACGGGCGGCACGGGACAGGTACAGGGACCCGCATTTAAAGCGCAGGTACCTGAAATAAAAGAATACGTCCGGGTTATGGGCGGAGATATTTACGACGATCTCAGTGCAAATGGCAAGGTCCTCGGCTTACAAACGCTTTATGTAGACACCAGCTTTTTTGATGTATTCAGTTTCACATTCCTTCACGG
>JASLBT010000257.1 GCA_030146445.1 Segetibacter sp.
GTACGTCTTCACCGTCTTCCACGTTGGCATAGTGGCCGGTGATCAGGATCCCTGCGTCGATACCGGTGTCGTATATCCGCTGCGTGAAATCCGCTTTGTCTTCAATGTTGAGTCCAAAAGAGCCTGTGGCCACAATGGGGGCACGGCCTTTGACGTATCGCACAATATGCCGCGTCAGGTCGAGCCTTTAATCTTCACTTATGCTGTACCTTTCGCTGCTGAGGCACTTGGCGAAAAATCCATTTACACCAGCGTTAATTGAAAAAGCAACCAGCCTGGAAACTGCATCCAGGTCAACCTTTGCTTTCAGGTTGAACGGGGTGATCATTACAGGAACAAATTTTTTATCAGGTAATTGCATAGAAGATCCTTTTAAGTAAGTAGTAAATAGCTACAACTAAACGCATTTTCTGAAGGACAATTGCCGTTCCAATTTAACGCAAAGTTCTAGCAACGAACATTATTCTACGATATTTACCAGCATTCCGATGCCGGTGATCGAAATGGTGATTTCATCGCCTTGCTGCAAAGTAAATTCATTGCCGGGAACAACGCAGGTTCCGGTCATCAAATAACATCCGTTTTGAAACGACATTTCACGGTACAGGAATTCGACCAGCTCATCGTGACCCCGCTTCATTTGGTCAATCGTGGTATTGCCATCAAACATTTGTTCACCATTTCGGACAATCTGCATGCTGATTTCGGTAGATGAGGGCAATGGTTGTTCCGGCACCACGACACATGGGCCAAGACTCGCTGATTTGTCGTACACCTTTGCCTGGGGGAGGTACAATGGGTTCTCCCCTTCTATACTCCGGCTACTCATGTCGTTGCCTATGGTATAACCCACAACCTTGCCGACAGCATTTATAACCAGGGTTAATTCGGGTTCGGGAACATTCCAGGTGCTGTCTTTTCTGATGCGTACATAACCGCCGGTGGGTACCACCCTGCCAGCAGTGGATTTAAAAAACAACTCAGGCCGTTCCGCATCATAAACTTTGTCGTAGAAAGTTGCGCCACCGCTTTCCTGGCTTTCTTCCATACGGGCAACCTTACTGCGGAGGTAGGTCACTCCCGCTGCCCAAACTTCCTGTGTGCCTATTGGCGCAGCGAGCCTTTGTGTAGCAAACCACTCCTGATCTCCTGAGACCGAAAGCTTTTGTATTTCTTGCTGTAAAGCGGCAAACAGGTGATCGCGGTTGATTAGGTTATCCCAGTCTGTTTCAGGAGAAGTGTAAAACTTGTCCTCATGTTCGATAATGATAGCAGTGCCGGTTTTATAAAGTTTCATAAGGCTTGAAAGTTAAGGCATAATCAGCAGCAGAAAATCAGATCCTTTTAGTAGTTGAATACATAAAAAGCATTGGCTAATCAGGTTTGCAGACTCAAGCTCAACTATGAGATTCCAGTACAAGAGTGCGACCCGCCAATGAGTTGGGGGCAAGCTGCAAGGATGCCGGGCAGGATTGCTGGCGCCCGGCCCAAAAGAATCCCCGTAGGAAATAACTATTCTTCTATCAATGTCGTTTAGTTAAGCAGATTTTTTTTTGGACCCAACCTTAGTATTTCTATCGGGCACCGTTGCGTCGCACTCCGGTCCGACTGGCGCGGCCGGGCGGGCGTGTACCGCAGTTTCGTTGCGCAGCAATGGATACCATCTAAGCTTAACTAAACGGCATTTATTCTTCTATCTTAATTATGCCTGAAGCGAGTATTGCAACTGTCGTTATCGTTCAACCGTAGGCACCGGTTCCTCAGCTGGCAAGGTCAATTTGACCTTTCTTTTTGCCGCTGTTAACAGCAGGCCTGCCAGGAAAATGGTGAGTGTACCCACGATAATAACCATGCTCTTATGCATTGGGTTACGGAGAAACGCATATTGATCAGGCAGGTAAACCGAAAAGGTCATCCATAAAATGACCACGATGCCGATGGCCGTTGCGGTAAATGCTTCATGGCTTTTGGTTTGCCGGCTGATGATTCCCAATAGAAACAAACCCAACATACCGCCCGCAAAGATGCCCGACAGTTCCCACCAGATATCGAGCAGGCTTTTGATACCGATCATGGCAATGCCGGTCGCCAAACCCAGTAAACCAAATACCACTGTGGCCGCGTGCAACGTATACAACTGGCCCTTCTCGCCCATGTGTGGCCTGAAGTACCGTTTATAGATGTCCATTGTAAACACGGTTGCTGATGAATTCATGCCGGAACTGATGGTGCTCATAGCAGCCGAAAGTATGGCAGACACGATCAGCCCTACGAGGCCGGTCGGTATTTTGGTAACCATGAAGTGGGGCATCACTTTATCGCCATAATCAGCGGGTGTTAATGATGCAGCCATTCCCGAAACCTGACTTGCTGTTGCCCCGCTCCCCAGCCTCTCCCCCGCAACATTGAGCTTTACGGTTTCAATCATTTCGGGATGGACCTGGTAGTAGGCAAATAAACTCGCGCCAATGATAAAGAATAAGAGCGAGGCGGGCACATACAGGGCCACGCACAACCAAATGGACCGTGATGCCTGTTTCGATGATGTAGCCGTATGGTACCGCTGCACATAATTTTGGTCCATACCAAAATTATTCAGGTTGATAAAAAAGCCATAGAACAGTACCACCCAAAAGGTTGATTGGGTTAGATCGGGACTTAGACTTCCGAGGCTGAATTTCTGTTGCTGCATACCAATGTCGATGATCCCGGAAACGCCGCCAGGCATCTCTGAAACGATGAGGTACAAAATGAGCAGCGCGCCCAGTGTTTTGATAATTCCCTGTACAACCTCCGTCCAGATCACCGCCTCCATTCCGCCCATAACGGTGTACAGGATAATGCAAACCCCCATCACAATCATGATGGTTGCCATAGGGTAACCCAGCAATGCCTGCAGGCTAAGGGCTATACCAAAAAAGATGGAGCCCATTCGCGCCAGTTGCGTCAGCAGAAAGCAGACTACCGTGTAGGTTCTAGCCCATGGACCGAAACGGTTTTCGAGGTGGGTATATGCAGATATCTCACCGGTATGCCGGTAAAAAGGCACAAAATATTTTGACGCTATCCAGGCGGCAAACGGCATGGAAATGCTGAAGACAAAAGCGTTCCAGTTTGAGCCAAAGGCTTTGCCCGGAACACCTAAAAAAGTGTTGCTGCTCAGAAATGTTGCATATATCGACATACCGATTGCCCAGCCGGGAATGGAACCGGACGCCTTGGTAAATTGGTCGGTATTGCGGTTTTTGCGCGAAAAATAATAACCCACGAACACCATCGCCAAAAGGTAGATGATGATAATGGAGAGATCGAAGATGGGCAGATTTTTCATGGGCAGTTTTCGTCGGAAAGAAAGCTATTGCTCGTTGGTAACCTCACCCGCTTTGGGCGCTTTATACCCGGGTAGTTCGGGCCATTTGCCATTAACAATCGGGATCATTTTCAATTTTGACGGGTCAATCTTTGCATACCTGATCTTTTTTCGACGCCAGGTATAAGCCACGTGCACCATACCGTCTTTCGTCTGGATGACAGCAGGGTACGAATACTGGCTGATCGGCGAGTCTTCGAGCAATGCCGCTGCGAACCAGTTTTTACCATCTTTTGATACGGCGACGTGTAAAGGTGTACGTGCACCTTTGGGCTCCTCACCAGGCGCGAGCACATGATTATACACGAGCAGGTGCCTGCCATCTTTTAAGGTAACGCCATCAAAACCGGAGGCGTTGTTTGGAAGCGACGATTTCGCAACCGGTGACCACGTTTCTCCTTTGTCCCTGGACCACGACTCAAGTATTGCCCGGTTGCGACTGCGTGCAAATATTTGCAAACTGCCGTCCTTATGAACAAATATCGTTGGCTGGATGGCATTAAATTCTTTACCATTGATGGGCCCTACTTTCCGCCACGTTTTTCCAAAATCATCTGAAATCTCGAAATGCAGTTTGCCACCGGAGCCTTCGGTGCTGGAAGGTGAAATCAACCTCTTGCCCACGAGCACGGGTTTGTTTTTTACCGGGCCAATAATATCTTCCGGTAAGGCTTTCGGCTTCGACCAGGTGATGCCTGCATCTTTCGACGACATCATCCAGCCTTTCCATTCCGATGGCTTTGGACCGATCTTGTAAAACAATAATAACTCGCCATTTGGCACCTGGTACAATACCGGGTTCCATGTGGGATATCGAAGGGTATCGTTTTGAATGCCGTTTGCAACCGAAACAGGTGCTGTCCATCTGCCGTTTACCCGGCGGCTAAGCCGTATCTCTACGTCGGGGTTGCGCTCTTTTGTTCCACCAAACCACGCGGCCACCAAACCTTTCGGTGTTTCTTCAATAGTGGCGCTATGGCTCTCAGGAAACGAGGCTGTGTCGAAAATGAACTCCTGCGCTACGATGCCTTGCTGCCACAGTTTAAGCTGGGCAAACGCTCCCGGCGCAGCAATGCAGGCGAGGAACAACATCAATACTGATTTTCTAATCATACCTTTTATATTTTTTTTGGCGCACTTAAACCGGCGACCGTAATTGCCGAAATTTGTTTGTTCCCGAAAGTGAAGGATCTGTTGAAACCCCTGGTACCAGATGAAAATGTTGCAGCCATCGAACTCTACAACAGCAAAAGTTTACAATAAGACTATCTTCCGTATTTCAGATTATTGAGCGGGTTTTGCAGCAGCTGCAGCAGCGGCTTTCCTGGCCTTTACAGCGTCGGTGTATTCCTTGTACATCTGGCGCCAATTGCGTCCGTTGTTGTTAAGGTATTGCTCCGACTTTGTTTTGTAGATCTCAAATATTGCGGAGATCTGGGTCATGTTTTTATAATCGACAGCTTGTTCGCGTGCCTGCTTTAAGTAAGCTAAAATAGTGGACTCTTCTTTCTCCGTTAGGTTGGGAACGATGGATTTGTAACCATTCATCGTAAACGCCACTTTACCTATGGTGTACTTGTCGAGCACAAGTTCTACCTGTTGCTCGGTGAGGTCTTTTTTAAGTCCGGCCATCAGGTTTTCGTGCACCGATTTCGGCATTGCTGAATTGGCAATGACCTGGCGGTCGAGGTCGCTGAGCTTATTACCGGTTACGGGATTGATGCCTGCCGGTACGGTTGATGGCGGATGTTCGTTGTGCCAGTCGCGGATGGTTTTTAGATGAGTGGCAACAACTGTCTTCAACCGGGCTTCTTTTGCAGGATCGTTCAGGTTTAGCGAGCTGATCCATTCGGCAGCTTTCTTATCTTGGTCTTCGTTGGACTTTGTTTTATTGTCGGTAGCTACTGCAGTGGTGGCAGTTTGCGCCTGGCTGTACCCGGAAAAGGAAAACAGCAGGCCGCTAAAGATTGCAGCACTAATGATGTTTGATTTCTTCATGATTTTATTTTCGATTAGCGAATTTCGGATGACGGATTTGCGGATGACGGATTAGCGGATTAGCGAATTACGGATTGATTAGTACTATTTTCCAACTTGATCATCGAAGCGAATTTTTTATTATTGGACTCTTACTTTCGACTTAATTCACCGCAAAACACAGAAACAATCAATCGACGGATTACGAATTAGCGGATTGCGGATTAGCGGATTGCGGATTGATAACTGCTATGATCCGGTTCCGGCACGGCCCACTTTTACTTTTGACTTTTTACTTTAACCGCAGAGAACGAGAGAAGCGGAGTTCACGCAGAGGCTGCTTTTACATTTTGCATTTTACATTTTGCATTTTTAAACCGCAGAGAACGAGAGAAGCGGAGTTCACACAGAGCGAAATCCAATTAGCGGATTACGGATTAGCGGATTGCGGATGGATGACTGCTATGATCCGGTTCCCGGGCACGGCTCCCATTCTTAAATTTTGAATTTTGACTTTTGCATTCTCTACCCTTTTACCGAAAACGAATAACTGCCCGAACCCACTTCAAAAATGGCGTTGCCCGCTTCCATGCGAAGGAATTTAACTGCTTCGGCATTCGCAGCATTTTTACCATTTTCCATAACCGCTGCTGCCGATGAAGCCGGTATATGCACGAGCGCTTTTGC
>JASLBT010000365.1 GCA_030146445.1 Segetibacter sp.
CGCTTCTGCAAACGCGAATACAACCCAGGATCGGACACTGTATCATATGACCGGCAATGCGGGTAAACTCGAAAAAATGTTTGAGCTGGAAGGCGACCGTTTTCAGAACCTGAAATATTCTGAGCACGACTTTAAAACAGAAGCAGGCGCGGTTAAAGGTGAATACACCAAAAACTCTGCGAGCCCATACCAGCAGTTGTACGAAAAAACGCTTAACACTGCCTTTGATAAACATACTTACAAGCATACCACGATGGGATTTTTTGCCGACGTAGTCGATATGCCCAACCAGTATAATTATTCACTCACCTTTTTCGACCGTTTTTACAGGCCAGAATACACGACCATTGTGGTAGTCGGCGACGTAAAACAGGACGATGTAAACCGGTATGCCGAAAAGTACTTCGGTAACTGGAAGCCAGGAAACTATAAGCCCGTGATTGAAGCAGAGCCCCCTCAAAACGGCACCCGGTATGCGCATGTTAACAACCCGGCTTTTCCGCCTTACCTAAGCCTGAATTATAAAGGGCCGGCTTTTTCAGATCAGTCGATCGACCTTGCTGCTTTAAATATTTTGTCCACCTATCTGTTCGCCGAAAGTTCTGACTTGTACCAAAAGCTTGTCGTAAAAGAACAGAAAGCCCGTTATCTGGGTGGCGGCGCAGGATCAACAAGAGATGCACAATTGATTACCGTTGCTGCCTCCGTGGTGAAGGCCGCTGATCTTCAGTATGTAAAGGACGAGATGGTAAAGGCACTTGAGGAAGCTAAATCGAAACCCGTCGACGCAAAACTGCTTGCCGACACCAAATCACTGATTAAGTACAGTTTTGCCATGCGACTTGATAGTCCTGACCAGATTGCAAACACCCTTGCTCAAGCCATTTGGCTGACGGGTAATCCCGAAGCAATAAATAACTTTTATGCGCTTTTCGACAAGGTCACTGCAGAAGACATTATGAAGGTAGCAAAGAAGTATTTTAATCCGAACGCCCTTACGATAGCTACCATCGGCCCGGGTGAACAGGGTAGTGTTAAGTAACCATTCAATTCAAGAAAATCATTATGAAATTAATAGTATCAGCCACTATCATTTTGTTGCTTTTTGTTTCAAACCCGTGCCTCGTAGCCCAGGAGGTAGTCGAATTAAAACAGCCGCAATCGAATAAGATCATTATTAAGTTGATGTTTAAAAACGGTTCGGTTACCGATCCTGTGGGCAAAGCTGGTCTTACGTCCTTAACTGCAGGCACGCTTACCGAAACAGGGACAAAAACACTTACCAACAAGCAAATCCGTGAGATCATCTACCCGATGGCCGCCAGCTATTATGCCACCGTCGATAAAGAAGTTTCGGTATTGACCTTTGCTGTTCACCAGGATTTCTTAAACAAGTTTTACCCGATTGTAAAGGAGCTGATGCTTAGTCCGTCGTTTGCAAACGAAGACTTTGAACGCGTTAAGTCGAACCAACTGAATTATGTTGACCAGGTGATCCGGGCCTCCTCCGACGAGGATTACAGTAAACTTGCATTGGAAGATCTTTTATTCCGGGGAACTCCTTACCAGCATATGATTGATGGTAACGTAGCTGGTGTTCGTTCAATTACGGTGGAAGATGTCCGTTCGCACTACAGGAACTATTTCACTCGAAACAACCTTACCATTGGTATTGCCGGCAATTATACCCCCGCTTTCCTGTCGGAGTTGAAAGCCGATATGGCTACACTGCCGGATACAAAACCGGCACTGCCGAAAATCGCACGGGCCAACATTCCCAATGGTATCCAGGTGGAGATCATATCGAAGAAGGATGCGCTTGGCTCTGCTATCTTCACCGGTGCACCACTTTCGATTACCCGGTCAAACGACGACTTTGCAGCAATGATGGTGGCTAACTCACTGTTGGGTGAACACCGGAAAAGCTATGGCAGGCTTTACGATAAACTGCGAAACCTGCGTTCAATGAACTACGGGGATTATTCTTATATCGAATGGTACGAGAGTGGCGGAAATAATATGTTGCCGGTGCCAGGGGTACCAAGGTCTGCCAATTATTTCTCGCTGTGGATACGGCCGGTCCAGATTGCGGAAGGCCTGAAAAAGCAATATGCCGAGTTGAACAACATCCAGGTCGGGCATGCACATTTTGCTTTAAGGCTGGCGATCAGGGAAGTTGATGAACTTGCAACTAAAGGCATGAGCAATGAGGATTTTGAAGCTACGCGCGACTTCCTCAGAAGCTATAACAAACTTTATATTCAAACACCGGAAAGGCACCTCGGGTTTCTAATGGACTCGAAATTTTATGGTCGCAAAAACTACATCGAAGAAATGGATGCGCTGTTGGCTAAGCTAACAGTGGATGACGTAAATCGGGCCATGAAGAAGTACTGGCAGGTAAACAACATGTTTGTTACCATTGTAACCGACGACAGCGAAGCCGGGCCGCTTGCCGACGCTTTAAAAAACAATACTCCATCGCCAATGAGCTATTCGAACCTGGTAAAGGAGGGACTACCAAAAACAATCACGGATGAGGACGAAAAAATTGCCAGGTACAAACTGAACGTGAAAGGTGTTAAGATCGTTGAGAGTCACGAAACTTTCAAGTAAGGCAAATTATGATACGCAAGAGCCGTGCTCACATGGCTTTTGTCCAACTAATGTATCAATGTGGTTGAGTAAGGCTTTTTGCAATTACAGCTGCGCAGAAAAATTTCAGTACAAGAGTGCGACGCAAGGATGCTGAGTAGAATATTGCAGTTGGGTCCAAAGAAACATAAGACTTTTATGGAGCCGGCAGTGGATGCCAGGTGAGGCTCCGGTTGCCCGCCCGCTGCGCAGTCGGACGCCCGCCCGGATGAGCCCGGTTCGGACGGGGGTGTCACACCCTTGTACGGCACATCGCTATTCACCGTAGCCCCGGGGCCGTTTGATTAACGACATTAAATGTCATTGATCATTTGATTCCAACATTGGTTGTTAGAGGCTTTTAGCTGCCGCACATTTGCAAGGTATTTTACAAACGAGATTAAAGTAAAGAGCAGGGCGATAATGCCCGGCTCTTTACTTTTTCCGCTAAGTATAAGAAACTGTTCGCTTCGCTTTCTTTGACTTATTATTCTTGCGGGAAAGAATCGCAATTAATGCACCGGTAACAACAACACCAATGGCTATCTTCTGTACAAAGTCTTTCCGGTTATACTTCCACTCAGCTTGTAAGCCCCGTTCCGCAAACGGGTTTGGCAAAATGCCTTTGCTAAAGTCGTCAATATAACCTTCTACCACGTTGATCCTGTCTGCAAGAACCAACGGAACCCAATGCGCATAGGTGGATTCGCTGAACCGGAAAGCCCATCTGCGGATCATGCCGCTTAAGCCCCGGGGAGGTGTAGAAGTGCCGAACACCGCGGTGGGCCGTGGCCGTTCAATAGATTGCAGGATCTCTATGTCGAGTGGCTGTTGTGGTGGTGGTTCGTAG
>JASLBT010000416.1 GCA_030146445.1 Segetibacter sp.
GTGCAGATTTTCCTGGTAATCGCCCTCATCATCATAGTAGCCATCACGAACGCGCTGAAGTCGCCAGGTGCCATTCATGGTGCCGATGGCATCCTCATAAAAGGCACTGCCGTCGTCGTAAAACGTGAAGGTGCCGCTGCCGTACATGTTGGTTACTTCGTTCCAGTTAAGAAAATGGCGGCGTTCAATAAAACGTAATTGCCAGTCACCGGTAAGCCGGTCTTCGCCTGGTCCAAGAATTTTCCGGCAGCCGGTTGAAGTAAAGATGATCACTGCCAACGAAAGGATAAGTAAAGGTTTATGCATAAAAAGAGTTTTCATGAATTTATATTATCCACGAACCCCACTTGTTTATAGCATTGTTAAATCAGCCATCTCAGTCATGAATTAACGCAGTTTTTTTTGTTCATAAGCCAGAAAAACTGCAACTCATCAATTGTTCGCCTCAAGTCATACAACAATCACCAGCGGGTGGAGCGTTGAACTTTTACTTTCACAAGAAAATCAATTAACCTTCTTGTTATGCAACGTTATAACTCATTTGCATTTATTCACAAAGCCCTCAGGGCAATGCTTTACGACACCGCTCTATGTTTGCAGAACACTTATTTCGCAGATCCTGTTGAAGCGCGGATTGCCCTACGGAAGGTTAAAGATGTGGTACATACGTTTGAAGATCACGCGAGTCACGAAGATGCATTTTACCTGCCGGCAGTGGGGCGCTTTGAGCCAGATACTGTAGCAGAATTTGGAAAAGAACATGACCAGGATATCGCTCTGGGAAATTCGCTGATGCATCTTGTTCGTATGTATTCCGGTGCAGAAGCGACTCCGGATCGGGAGATGGTAGGGTCTGCTCTAACAAAAGCTTTTATTGAATTCCTGGTGTTTAATCTTAAACATATGGCAAAAGAAGAAATTCTCCTGAACCAATGTTTATGGAAACATTATACGGATGAGGAGTGGGTTGAAATCCATGGACGCCTGTTATCGTCTTTGTCAGAGGACGAAAGACTTGTCTCTTCGAAATGGATGTTCCGCGGATTGAATAAGATTGAGAACACCGGAATGCTGGAAAAGATCCGTGTTACTGCACCCGGGTTTATCTTTAACGCTTATGTGGAACTGGCCGGCGCTGAAATGCCAAACAGCTATGGGGAGGAGGTATTGAATAAACTAAACAGGGAGTTAGTAAACTAACCATGCCGCATCTGGCTGTCGATGTGCGGGTAATGTTCAAAAGCCATTCGCAGGCAGGCACAGGACAGTTACCAAATGCTGTTTACTGTTCATTCCTGAGCCCGTTGCCTGCCCGGTGTGGTCGATCTTTCAAAAACACGCGGCAATAAAAAGGTATCGCCATCGGTATATAAACTCATCTTTACATCGTCAAATTTTACCAGGCCAGAGGCTGTAGCAGCCAAACGAATCGGTTCCGATAAACAAAGTACCTGGCTCTTTCCGAGTACTGACGCCTTGTTCGATTTGATGATAACGGCTGTTGCTTCATCAATGCCAATGCACATATGATCAGGAAACTTCTGTAGCACAGTTAGCAGACGGTTATATCTGCTTCTCACAATGAAGTGCTGATCGATTATCACTGACTGGATCAGCCCAAGTCCTTCCGATACCTCGGCATTGTTCCTCACTATTTTTCGAAAGGAGGAAGTTGCACCAGAGTCTACGCTGGTTTCATTGCCAGTAATCATATGTTTACTCATCACCGCGGCACCCGCGCTCGTACCTGCTACTACCGCACCATTGGTATAAGCTTCCAAAATTGCTTTGTGGAGGCTGGTTTTCAGGACAAGTTTCATGAAGCGGTTCTGATCGCCTCCTGTAATGAATATGAGCTGCGCATTCCTGACAGAATCGATCCATTCTTTATTGTTCAGGTTTTTGTTGGTAAAGTTGAGGTTCGCAATGGTATTGCGACAAAGCTTTTCAAGCTGAACTTTGATATAGTAAAACGCGGTATCCGGTTCCGCACTACTCATCGGGAGAATAGAGATGTGATCATCACTGCGGAGTTCCGCAGCATTGACAAGCGCAGTAACCATCTCCGGAGGTCGCGTGCCACCACCAATTATAAACAACGTTCCATTTGAAGGTTGTCCATGCAGAGCAGTGATGAAACCCGCGAAAAATACAGGCAGTATAAACCTTATTAATTTTCTCATGCAATGACCATTTATCAAACAAGCTCAAAGGCTATTCTGGTATCTTCTTTTGCGCCTTTCAAGAAACTTGTTATGAATAATCGTACTCATCGGCTCCTGGTATACCTTACTTTCCACCCATGAAATAATGTCGAGGTAAGCAAAGGCCCGGGTTTCAAAGCGGTTTTTTTCCAGGTGCTTGATGTCCTGCAGAAATCGTTCAAGCTCCTGCCGCATCTTATGCCTGGAAACATGGAAAGACGCGCGCAAAAATTTAAACATCTCTTCTTCTACTACGGTTAGATTTTCCATTTTGGCCATAAACCGGTAAACAGATTTTGTGAGAGATTCCATTAAGCCGAAATTTCCCAACTCGTAGTGCGCGAGCAAATGAAGCAAACGGGCATAACATTGCAGATCATTCCGTAAGTCGACATGGTCGTTTATAATTCGTTGTAGATAATCAATCGACTTGTTGAAGTCGCCGCTTCCAAAATAAAGTGTGGCTATTTTATAATTGAACACCAGGATCCTGTGCTTGTCTAGAAATAGCGCATATTCATTCAGCTTATCTTCTATAATAGGAACGAGAGATAATCCTTCTTTGAAAGTACCGTGCATCAGGTGCTGGTTGACTCTTGCACTGTATTCGTACACGAAAGCCTGTACCCTGAAGTTGTCGTGGTGCTGTACAACCGGCGAAGTGGCAAACTGCTCAAACATTTGCAATGTTGTTTCCATCTTTTCATAATTGCGCAGATCAAAGTGAGCATTTAGCAGATTATGAAGGCCCTTGATGTAATGACCTGTCTCTACGTCGATCATGGAAGGTTCTCCATGAAACAGATCAACCCACTTCTGCGTATACCTGTAGTACATCAAAAAATCCTGGCGGATGAATGCATACCAGCAATAGCTCTGGAACATATACAATCGCTCGTAAAAACCGGTTTGCTGATAGGCATTGGAAGGAAGATTTTGCCGGAAGAACTGTTTTACACTTTCTTCATCTTTTTCATTTCGCGCATGACCATTTTTTACATACCAGCTATAGAGCTTCAAAGCGAGATTAGACAACTGCGTGATCATTTTCCGTCGCTCATGCACTTCATTCGCCTCCGCTGCCAGATGATCCGCTTTGTCCAGTAAACTACGGGTAATGTGAAGGGTCTCAATCTTTTTTTCCAGTGAGATCACCTGTATCAGGATAGTATCCTGGTGGTAGAGGGTTGCCATTTCTTTCACCTTGTCAAGGATCTTGAGGCTCTGCATATACAGCCCTTTATAATATAGAATACGGGCATAGTCGAGTTGCTCATTCAATTCCATGTCGAGATTCTCGGCTCGCTTAAGCAGGCGTAAACTCGCTAACAACTGTTTGTATAAATGCGTTTTGAGATTTGAAAGTTGCGGCTTTTCTATTCCGGGTAGTTTTTTCAGAAGAAGCTTTTCATCGTATTCTGACATTTTATCCAGCGCATCAAATAATTGCACGATTTTCAGGTCTTCCTTTGCGGAACTTCTTTTGATATAAAGTTTGAAGTGCCTTTTTTCTGCCTTTTCGAGAGAATGTATGAGCTGAAATAATGTATCTGAAAATCGACTGGGCATAATGGAAAAATTCTCCTCAAAACCAGCGCGGTAAAGGGTTTCACTGAATAATACTCCGTTTTGGCATAAAGATATCCCTCAATACTTGATCTGAAACTGAATATTTCTCCCGCTATATTTGTATTGTACAGAACGAAAGAAACAAAATGGCAGCAATCGTGAGGCAAAGAATCGTTAGAAGCTAAAATCGTTCGGTAGACAAAAAAGCAATATTACTATTACCTTTTTTTCATATGGCAAGCAATCGTTAGACGGCTACTGTTTCTACAGTGGCCTTTTTTTTGCGCCGTGAAGATAGGTGTCCGCGCTGAATACTTCCAAATTTTTCTTCGACTTTCTTAACGATTATTTAATACTGCTGCAAACAAAAGCTCCTGCGGCGAGCAGGAGCTGAATGATTTTAAGTGC
>JASLBT010000202.1 GCA_030146445.1 Segetibacter sp.
TGGGGTGCACCGAAAATCTTTTTTCCGGACATCAAGTTTTTTTTGGGCGGCCGGCGGAGAACAAGAATGATGCTCCGGTTGCCCGCCCGCTGCGCAGTCGGACGGGTGTCACTCACTTGTACGGCAACAATTCTGATCAGCAAATATGCAGCTTTGGCTTGTATGCCCTGCCGAGGTACTATCCGATAAGTCCAGCCGCCTTGCTGATCTCCAGCATCCTGTCGATCGGAGTTTTCGCCGCGAGCCTGAGTTGCTCGTCCATTAGTATCTCGGGTGTTTCGTATTCCATACACAGGTACAACTTTTCCAATGTATTCAACTTCATGTAAGGGCAGTCGTTACATGCACAGGCATTTGTTGGAGGTGCAGGAATAAACGTCTTTTTTGGAGAATTTTTTTGCATTTGATGCAAAATGCCGGTTTCGGTGGCAACAATGAATTCGTTGCCGGGATCGGTTGTTGCAAAACGCAGCAATTGAGTTGTGCTTCCGATATAGTCCGCCACCCTTAGAACTGCTTCTTCACACTCAGGGTGTGCAATAACCTTTGCATGCGGATGCCGGACTTTAAGTTTGGTGATCTTCTCGAGGCTAAATATTTCGTGCACCATACAGGCACCGTTCCACAAGAGCATTTCGCGTCCCGTTTTTTTCTGAAGATATCCTCCAAGGTTTTTGTCGGGAGCGAAAATGATCTTTTGCTCCGGCGGGAGACTCTCGATAATCTTCTCGGCATTACTGCTGGTGCAAATGATATCGCTCAGCGCCTTGATCTCAGCAGTGCAGTTTATATAACTGATGACCAAATGGTCCGGGTGCTTCTCTTTGAAGCTCTTAAACAGCTCCGCAGGGGCACTGTCGGCCAATGAGCAGCCTGCCTTCAGGTCGGGTAATACAACTTTCCGGGTCGGGTTTAATATTTTTGCGGTCTCTGCCATAAAATGCACACCCGCGAACACGATCATGTCTGCATCCGTACTTTGAGCCTTCTGGGCAAGACCCAGGCTATCCCCGATAAAATCTGCAACATCCTGGATATCGGGCTCCTGGTAGAAATGCGCAAGAACGATGGCGTTCTTTTCTTTTTTTAAACGTTCTATTTCAGCAAAAAGATCAATGTTCACGTCGATATCGATATCGAGGAACCCTCTATGACCAACATTTTGTTTTGCTTCAACTATGTTCATAATTATGGTAGTATTATATATAGTTTATTCTTTTTTATAAAATAGCTACTACTATTAGTGGTGTGAATAGCGGGATAACTTTTACATGGGTAATTTGCAAATTTAACTAAAGCTGGTTTATTCACTGTTATTGACACCGAATCCACACCTTACTTTATAATATCGTTGGGGTTTTTTGAGGCTTACTAACATTCGTGGATTAGCGGAGGGCTGTAAAAAGACAGGGTCGGGAAAGCAGTTCAGGGGTGTGAATAAGGTTTTAGTAAATGGTTGCTTACCAAGACAACCACCTGTAACCATCCGGTGCACAGCAAGTTAAACCCCAAATTCTAACGTTTGAAAGTTGAGAAAACGGGGCTTATTCACATAAAACGCTTGTTTTAAACAGGCATGTGGGGAGAGAATTTTACTCATAATTACGTCAGCTTTCCCTACCTCCCCAAATTATACTGCAAAGGATCGTGCCACAGTTAAATAGTTTCGATCTGCAGGGCCTTTCATGCGTTATCCACATTTGTTGAAACATATATTCCCCTATTTTTGCCATCCACTTTTAAAAGTTATATAACGATATGTCGGTTATTCAACAGATCCGCGACAAGTATGCGGCATTAGTTATCGCATTGATTGCCCTCAGTTTGGTTGCATTCATATTAATGGATGCGTTCGTAGGTAGGGGACCGGGCGAAAACCCTTCCGGATCTACCTTAGGAAAGGTAAACGGAGAGAAAATTGACAAGGGGAGGTTCGATAACATGGTTAACCTTCAGCAACAGGGACAACAAGGCGCACAAAAAGATCAGGTTGTTAACGCAGTGTGGAGCCAGACTGTGGATGACATGGTAATGGAGCAGGAATATGAGAAACTTGGCCTTCAGATGACCACCCGTGAATTGAACGACCTCCTTTTTGGTGCTAATCCTCCACAATGGATGAGCCAGTATTTTGGCGACGGACAAGGAAATGTGGATGTCGCAAAGGCTAAACAGTCTTTTGCAGCATTAAAAAAGCAGAAAGGTGGGGATGCCCAAAACGTAAACGACGCCTTAATTGTTCCTACAATCAACAACCAGTTGCGCACGAAATACATGGCGCTTTTAAGCCAGAGTTCTTATATACCAAAGTGGATGGCGGAGAAGTTTATTGCTGATCAAAATGCGATAGCCCGCTTTTCTTATGTAGCCGTGCCATATGCATCAATTTCAGATAGCGCTGTTAAGGTAACAGATGACGACATTAGGAAGTATGTTGATGAGCATAAGTCAGACTTCAGGCAAGAGGAGACCGGTCGAAGCATTTCGTATGTGACCTTTAATGCCGCACCGTCGTCCGCAGACTCAGCAGCTGTATTAACGCAATTACAAACTTTGAAAAACGAATTTGCTACGGCTACTGATGTTCAGTCTTACCTTGCGCGTGTATCTACAGAAACCCCATATTTCGATGGTTATGTTCTGGGTTCGCAAATGCAGATGCCAAATGCAGACAGCATTAAGTCGTTGGCAGATGGCCAGGTGTTCGGCCCCTACCTCGATGGTCAGAACTATGTATTAGCTAAGATGGTTGGGCGGCGTACTATGCCCGATAGCGTTAAGGTTCGTCACATTCTGATTAAAACCGGGGAAGGCGGACAAACTACGCTCGCCGACAGCATTGCAGCAGTACGTATTGACAGCATATCCCGCGCTATACAGGCTGGAGCAGACTTTAATGCAATGGTGTTAAAGTATAGTGACGACCAGGGAAGTAAGGCAACGCAAGGTGAATACCAGTTTGCAGCTGCTCAGTTTAGCGGATTAAGCCGTGAGTTTGCAGAAGTAGCATTCTATGGCAGGACAGGGGATAAGAAAACGGTTAAAGTTGAGAATAGTGGCTATAGTGGATACCATTACATAGAAGTACTAGACCAGAAGGGCATTGGCCCGGCATACAATGTAGCTTATCTTTCAAGGCCGATAAATGCCAGCACGGAAACCATCAATACCTCTAGCACGGCCGCGGGACAGTTTGCTGCCACAAGCCGCGATCGTAAGGCTTTTGAGCAAAATGCTAAAAAGTCGGGGCTAGTTCCGATGATAGCTACCGATATTAAAGAAAATGATTTCAGCCTTAATGGCGTTGGCGAAAACCGTAGCCTTGTTCGCTGGATCTACGAAAATAAAGTAGGAGCCGTTAGCGAGCCTTTTGACCTTGGCGACAAATATGTTGTAGCGATGATAACGTCAATCGACGAAAAAGGTGTGATGAGTGTGGCAAAGGCAAGGGTAACAGCGGAACCTTTTGTTCGTAACGAGAAGAAAGCCCTGATGATCATCGACACTAAGTTTAAAAACAATCCTGCCACGTTGGAGGCTGCTGCCCAGGCTACCGGCCAAACTGTTCAGGTAGCAGACAGCGTGAGCTTTGCTCAGCCTTTTATTCCCAGCATAGGTAATGAACCAAAAATTACCGGCTTAGCTTTCAATAAAGGTTTGCAGGGGAAGATTAGCGCGCCGATTGCAGGTAATACCGGAGTATTTGTTGTAAAAGGGGAGTCCATCTCGGCTATTCCTAATGCCGGCATAAACGTGGATGACCAGCGTCGGCAGATGGAAATGCAGCAAAAGCAAATGGGCGCTTACCGCGCTATTGAAGCTTTAAGAAAAGCAGCGGATATAAAAGACAACCGCTTTGATTTCTATTAACGGATAACAATGTGAACCATAAGCCCCGCAACTTGCGGGGTTTTTTTTTGGGCTGGTCGTAACATTTGCAGATCGCCCACCCACGGGTAACCACAGCAATATAGGATATGCATTCATTAACTTTTGCTATGCTAACTTTGGTGGTCCAGCCAGTTTAACTTAAAATGCCGGATTAGTATCATGGAGAACGAACTTGTTAATAAGGTTTCAGAAAGCGGACTGATCACCATCGATCTTGCGGAGTTTCATCCCGGTGATAAACTCGCTTTGTTTGATCTGAAAGATTATCTGTTCCGGGAGCTCATATTAAGAGAAAAGGATTTCAGGGCGGCATTGTTGGCCTTGGAATGGGAGCAATACCGGGACAAAAATGTGGGCATAACCTGCTCTACTGATGCAATCATTCCGATGTGGGCATATATGCTGGTAGCGAGCTACTTACAGCCGGTAGCAAGCGCTGTTGTTTTCGGAAGGGCCGACACAGTCTTAAGTAGCGTTTTCTTGAAAAACCTCGCTGCGCTTGATGGCTCTGCTTTTTCCGACAAACGCGTGGTGATCAAAGGATGTGGCGATATCAACATTCCCGAAGCTGCCTATGTTGAAATCACAAGTAAGTTAAGGCCGTATGTAAAAAGCATTATGTATGGTGAGCCTTGCAGTACCGTCCCGATTTTCAAAAAACGATAAATGAATATCGAGGAGCTTCGTGCTTTTTGCCTTGCTTTTCCCGGAGTGGAGGAGGGTTTTCCTTTCGGGACCGGGGCTCTGGTTTTTAAGGTAAACGCAAAGATGTTTGCATTGTTTTCTCTGGACGCAGATCCGTTACGATTTAATGTGAAATGTGATCCGGAAATGGCTGTTGGCTTGCGTGAGCAATATGCAAGCATTCTACCCGGCTATCATATGAATAAAAAACACTGGAACACTGTTATTGTGGATGGCAGTTTACCCGACAGTTTTCTACG
>JASLBT010000426.1 GCA_030146445.1 Segetibacter sp.
CAGCAAACATATCCTTCGCTCCGGTTTTTTTTAAAAACAAGACATCCCTTATCCAGTTTATTAATGTTTATGCCGTCTTCAGCGCCAACTTCCCAACCCTGGCCATGCGGGAAAACCTTTAGAAAAGTTTCCCGGGTTTCACTTTTGAATATCCCGATTGCTTCAACGTATTCGGTACCAAAGGGTACGTTATTAAACATGGCGACGTACAGTTCGCCTTCTTTTACCCGGGCATGGGTGCTTTTTGAATAAAGGAACTGTGCGAGTAGAGCCGACTGCAGGGTAAAAGTTTTTGGATCGTCGAAAATGGCGCTCACGTAATTGTAAACGGTGTTTAGTGCCACATCGCTGATGTGTGTAAAAAAGTGCTGGTCGTTTTCGTTAAAGGGAGCAAGAAAGTATTTCGCCAGTAGCCCTCGTACGATATCATCGTTTAGGGTTAGGTTGTTTGCCGATAGCTTTAGGTCTTCACCACGTGTTGGATTGCCTACCTTATGAATGATTGCCTGGCGTATTTCTACACTGTCGATTCCTGTCATGCGGCGAAAATAACGTTAGTTTTTGTTTGTACGTAAAACCGGGTCAGGGTTCGTTTGCATGAAGGGCCGATGCCTGTGGGCTGCGGGATACGGAGGGTTTAGCCACGCCTTAGCGTGGCCGGAGCGAAGCGTAGCCCGGAGAAGCCCGAACCACTGTAATAAAAAGAACGGCTGGCGAAAGCCCCAAAAAACAAAGAGTCAGGACCGGCACAAAGCCAGATCGGCCCCCTCGTTTTGTCGGGCGTGTTCGATGGGTTACACTGTCTCCCAACGGCAGCTGTCGGCACTATTAAAAATGGCTTCGATCACCCGCATATTGTTTACGGCGTCGTGTAATGGCGTGGGCAAAGGGGAGTTGTTTAGTATAGCAGCTGAAAACGCATCACCCTGTAAGGTGTATTGGTCGACCGGTTCATAAGCGATCTCTTCGGTGCCGCTTTTTGTTACAACAAATGTTCTTACTGCTGCATCCGGTGGTGCATTAAAAGGGATCTCCAGTTCTATGCGTCCCTCTGTGCCGAGGATGTTAACACGTTGGTATGCCATGAGCTGGGTGGAGCACGTGAAAGTGGATGAGCCGTTGCCAAAGTCGAGCATTGCTGCGGTAAGACGGTCGGTGGCCGTTGATGGATCCAGTTCCGCAAGCCCGATTACGCGTTTCGGTTCTGCATCGAAAATGAAGCGTGATAAGGAGATGCAATAGCAGCCTATGTCCATGAGGCCACCTCCGCCGGCGTCCTTTTGATTCCGGATGTTTCCGGGATCATTATTGAAATAAGAAAAAAAGCTTTGAATGGTTTTCAATGTGCCAATCCGTCCATCGTTAACCAATTGTTTAGCACCGAGCCACTGCGGATGAAAACGGTACATAAACGCCTCTGTAATTTTTATCGCGGGATGTTGTTCTGCAGCTTGCAGCAACTCCAGGGCTTGCGGGTAGTTGAGCGCGATCGGCTTTTCGCACAGAACGTGTTTGCCGGCCTGCATTGCTTTGATACACCATTCGACATGGAGGTGATTTGGAAGCGGTATGTACACGGCATCGATGTCGGGGCTGGCGAGTAGTTGATCGTAGGATCCAAATGCCATCGGTATTTGAAGTGTGCCCGCAATTTCAGTCGCATGCTGTAGGCTTCTTGAAGCTAAGGCAACGACTTCGGAATGTTTGCCCAACTGCATAGCCGGAACTACTTTTTCACGGGCAATTTTTGCGGCGCCCAATATACCCCACCTGACTTTTTGCATGGTTGATTTTTGTACCGGTAAATATCCTGTTTTTATCAGTGATATGTGCACCCGGAATAAAAATGCTTAATGGCATCACCAAAGGCAAAAATCCCGCACAAGTGCGGGATCAAGTTCTTTTTGTTTTTCGATTAGCCCTGGTTTTTCAAAGTAATGGAAGTACAAAAAATGGTTAGTCAATAATTGGATTTTGGTTTGGCTTTTCAGCTATAAGATATTGGATATTTTGATAAAACAAAACTAGACCAACTCAGCATAGGTGAGAGCCTGCATAAGGTTAGCGTATACCCAAAAAAGACAATTCTGTTTATTTTGTGTTAGTGCTTTCGAGTTAGCCGGGGGTTATTATTTAATTGGTTTGATAGGAAAGTCCGTGATCAACTCAAGAGCGCCGGTTTCAGGGATGTGAACCAAAACAGACAAAAAGCTGCTTTTCTTGATTAAGGAACCTGCCATATGGCAAAATAAAAACCCTGAGCGAATTTGCACAGGGTTTTATCGAAATGGATCCTATCCCGGTAGTAATCGTAACCTAAAGATATCTCAGGTTTATATCGGGTGTGATCTTTAGCAAAGTTTCATACATAAGCCTGATGGTGTTCTCCACATCGCTTTTATGCAACATCTCGACAGTTGTGTGCATATAGCGCAGTGGAAGTGAAATCAGTACAGACGGGCAGCCATCATTTGCATAGGCGAAGCTATCCGTATCTGTTCCGGTGCTGCGGCTCAAAGTGCGCATTTGGTAAGGGATGTTGTTGCTGTTGGCGACTTCTTCGGTAAAGTGAAGCAATTTAGTATGTACCGCAGGTGCATAACACAAAGCCGGGCCTTTACCACAACTGCAATCTCCTTCGATCATCTTATTAATCATGGGGGTGCTGGTATCATGGGTAACGTCGGTAACGATGGCCAGGTTTGGTTTAATTCTCCGGGCGATCATCTCCGCACCACGCAGCCCAACCTCTTCCTGAACCGCGTTGACAACATATAGTCCAAAGGGCAGTTCGACGTTGTTTAACCTGAGCAGCCGCGCTACTTCGGCGATCATAAAACCACCAATCCGGTTATCCATTGCACGCCCGATGTAGTAGTTATAAGCAAGTTCATCAAATCCTTCCTCGTATGTAACCACTGCGCCGATGTGTATACCGAGGTCTTCCACCTCTTTTTTGTTACGTGCCCCGCAGTCGAGGAAAAGGTTATCAACTTTCGGTGCCTGTTCTTTCTGATCCGGGTTGCCGAGCCGGGTATGAATAGCGGGCCATCCGAAAACCGCCTTCACCAGACCTTTTTTGCCGTGAATAATTACCCGCATAGACGGTGCGATCTGGTGATCGACACCACCATTCCTCTTGAGGTAAATAAGACCCTGGTCCGTCACGTAATTTACAAACCAGCTGATCTCATCGGCATGGGCCTCGATCACTACTTTGAACGGGTGATCAGGATTGATGATGCCCACCGCTGTTCCATAAGGATCGAGTAACTCGGTATCGATGAAAGACCGGATATAGTCGAGCCATAGCTTTTGCCCGCTGCTCTCAAAGCCAACAGGAGAAGCATTATTCAGGTAGTTTCTAAGGAACCGGTGAGAATCGTCGGTAAGCAATGGTGGTACTTCGGGTGTTGTTTCTTGTGTATTTTCTGACATAGAACGATTATAAATAAATAATACTAATGATCCCGCAAACGCCTTTCAAAAACATCAGGCCATCGATTCCGGCAAGATAAAAAAAGAGGCTTTTACGCTCACTTATATTCTGCAGGCAAAGCAATAATAATACATAGGGTAACAGTTGTACAATGACGGCAGCAGTTGAGCGCCCCTGCAGTTGAAGAAATGTATACAATACAACGAAGCTCAGGAAAGCCAGGGGAACAATAACCAGGGAGATCGTCTTGCTAACACCCAGCCTTGCAGGGATTGTAATCAGTCCATGTGCCTTGTCGCTTGCGTGGTCCTTTATGTCGAATACTACTGCAAGTGACGAAATAAACAATAAGTTTTGCAACCAGAAGATGAGGGCCAGAATCAAGGAGCCAGCTGGTTGGCCGGGGTTGCGAACGTGCCAGAACAACACCGGAAAAACGGTTACAATCCCTACCCAAACAAAGCCAATAACAAAGGGTTTCAACCAACCGACGTGTCGTAATTTTCTAAATGAAAAAATAGGAAAAGTGTAAAGCAAACCGAGCAGGGGCACCAACAACAGCAGCAACCACAAAGGGGGTGGAAGTGTAAGCAGGGCAGGGTAGTTTTTGGCGACTATGTAAACGATAACTCCTGCAATTGCTGCTGAGCTTGTAAACAGGAGGACGCGGATAAGCGAACGATGCCTTGCAAACCATGCAGAACGCTCATCACCAGTAAAGTGGAAACTGGTTTTGTAGTATATACGACTGTAGTAAACAACGGTCGCTAAAAATATCAGGAGGTAAAACGGGGGGCGATTAAGCGTAATGCCCAACTGCAAATTGGTTTCGATGCTTAGTGCAACTGTACAAAGACCATAGAAGATATTTCCGAAGTAAAGGATGCTGGTGAACGTTCTCAAGATCGTTATTGCCGCCTGATAACAATTGGCTCGCTCGTAAAGGTATCACTTAAGTTTTTTCCTTTGTCTTTCAAGGCAAATTTAAAAACCAGGGTGTCATTTTCGCGTACAGGCGGATTGCCGGTACTTGGCGGGTTGATAGCTGAAATGAGGTGGTTGTTGAAACCCATGTCGATGGACACAAAAGTGGTTTGTGTATTCGGAATTGAGGGTAATCTGAATGCAAAAGAATCACGAATGGTAGCTACAACCCGCTTGTTTAATCTTACTTTTTTCACATATAGCGAATCGCTGATGTCTCCTTCTTTATCGGTTACCTCAAACTCGAAATTCAATGAGCCATTAAAAGGAACCACATTAGAGCTCACCGACCTCAGGGTAAGTGTCGGCTTTGTATTAAACTTGTCTTTGCTGCAAGCATACAATACGCCGATGATCAAAAGGGTAACCAATATCTTTGTTTTCATTTATACAGTTTACCTTCCAAATTTAGCTAAAAGAGCCAATCAATAAGTAGTGGTAGCAGGCATTGTTAACAATATTTTCTCAGTAACCGAACCGGGTTTTGATGAACGGGCAATCGCTGTCTTCCGTTATCAATACCAGTGCAATCCCGTTTATAAACAATGGGTTGACTCATTTGCTATCGACCCGGCAACAGTAACGTCGATTACCGCGATACCATTTATGCCTGTTTCCTTTTTTAAAACGCACCGCGTTTATGCGAGTGCTGAGCCTCCGCAGATCACCTTCGAAAGCAGTGGTACTACGCAAACGAACAATAGCCTGCACCATGTCAAAAGCCTCGACCTTTACGTGGAAAGCTGCATAAAAGGCTTTCAGCGCTTTTACGGTGATATCGCAAATCTCACCATACTTGGGTTACTACCTTCATATCTGGAACGGAAAGGCTCGTCGCTTGTCATTATGGTGGAAGAGTTGATTAAACGTTCGGCTGATGACCGTAGCGGCTTTTATTTGTATGACCACGATCAACTCGCGCGTACGCTTGTTTCGCTGGAAGATGAAGGAAAGAAAACTCTCTTGATTGGGGTAACTTTTGGCTTGCTGGACTTTGCTGAGCAGTATTCTTTGCAATTACATTCAACAGCGGTTATGGAGACCGGTGGCATGAAAGGCAGGCGAAAAGAGATGATCCGTGCGGAAGTTCATGATATACTAAAGCAACGCTTCAACATCGGGAGCGTTCACTCGGAGTATGGGATGACCGAAATGTTGTCGCAGGCTTATTCTGCCGGTAATGGCTTATTCACGCCCGTGTCATGGATGAAAGTACTCGTACGGGACGAAGAAGATCCGTTATCCATCGCCGAAAGCGGTCGTGGCATAATCAATATTATTGACCTTGCTAACATTTATAGCTGTTCATTCCTGGCTACAGATGATGCGGGTATTGTTTACCCCAACGGAAGTTTTGAAGTGCTCGGGCGGGTGGACCATAGCGATATACGTGGCTGCAGTCTTATGCTCGCCTGATAATAACCGGACATCAATGCCTCGATAGATCCGCCGCTGCGCCTCCAGGAATGATCTAAGGTTGGACACGGGTGTGAAGTCCCAATGGCTTCTGCCGGCAGGGATTGTTCGGCAGTTATTCCGTAGTTTGAAAGCTTATCTAACCAACATTGAATATCCATTTTTAACCCTACTTGTCTTAACGCCGGTTGAAACAATTACCCCGAAGTGGGGATTAAGCTACACAACAATAATCTTTAAGCAAAAAGTTTGTAAACACCAAAAACACGGCTTATTAATTGTTGTTTCTTAAAGTATCCCCAAAATGTTTGAAAATGATAAAGTTGAATATGGAGGTTAGAAAAAATGCAGAGTCGGACCATAGAAAAACGGATGCCGAATTTTTTGGATTGTATGACAGGTATGGTGCTGATGTGTACCGGGAAATATGTAAATGGGTCGAAGATAAATTTCTTGCCAAAGAGATTCTATTCAAGTCCTTTTTGCAAATTCACCGGCAATTAGATGATGTACAAAATCAACCGGTGCAATTATCTGCTATGCTGGAGATCAGTCACTCAGTTTGCCGGGATTTTACCCAGGAACTCTACGGTGAACGGCGTTGCTGTTAACGGTTTTACTAATGAATTTCGGAGCCATTGGAATAACCAATGGCTTTTTTATTTTCGTGGCATGTACGATCTCCCACATTTTAAGACCGATCAGGAGCAGGTTATCGATACCATGAAGGCCCATCCTTTCGCGATGCTTACCGGTGTTGATCAGGATAATTTGCCAGTAGTGACGCATGTCCCGGTCTTAATTGAAGAAAGGCTCGACGGATTATACTTGTTAGGGCACATCATGAAGTCAACGGATCACCATACGGCGTTCCTGCAAAATAGCCAGGCTCTCGTGGTGTTTACCGGACCACATGCTTACATCAGTGCAAGCTGGTATGTAAATCCGAAACAGGCCTCCACCTGGAACTATGTAACGGTTCATGCAGGAGGAACGCTAAAGTTTCTTGATGAAAACCGCTTGTTGGAGATATTACAACTTACGACCGCGCGCTTTGAACAAAATCCTTCGTCGCCTGCGGCGGTAGAGGCGATGGACCCCGATTATGTAAGCAGGCTCATGAAGGCCATTGTTGCTTTTGAAATTAAAGTGCAATCCCTGAAGCACGTTTTTAAACTTAGCCAGAACCGCGACGAAAAAAGTTTTAAGCAGATCGTGGAAAGGTTAAACGAGGGTGACGCAAATGCCCGTGCAGTAGCAACGATGATGGTGGAACATGTTGAACGCGAACGACAGCTGCAATAAAACCCCTACTATCCCGGGGAGCATGATTGCTGTTTTGGAAGTGCCGCCTTTTTTTCCTTTCTATGTATTCCCCCGTTTGCAGTGGCCGGGTGAACTTTACTTCTCGGCAATTTTCTTTAGGTTTGGCGGTATGAATCTATCACTGGAAGGCAGGTATGCGCTCATCTGCGGAAGCACGCAGGGAATTGGATTAGCCATTGCACAAGAACTGGCCATTATGGGTGCCTCGTGTACCCTCGTGGCCCGCAATCCTGAAAGTCTTCGTGAAGCAATCCTGCACCTCGACATCACGCTCCAGCAACAGCACCAATTTCTTGTAGCTGATTTCTCGAAACCGGAAGAGGTGCGCAATGCGATCGACGAACACCTGGAGAAAAATGTGGTACACATCCTTGTAAATAACACCGGGGGGCCACTTGCGGGGCCGATTGTTGAAGCCAACGAAGAAGCTTTTCTGAATGCATTCAACCAGCACCTGATCTGTAATCATATCCTTACCAGGGCGGTTGTACCTGGAATGAAAAAAGAACAATTCGGGCGCATCATCAACGTTGTTTCCACATCGGTAAAGATACCGATCGCTAACCTCGGCGTTTCGAATACCATTCGGGGTGCGGTTGCTTCGTGGGCAAAGACAATGGCCAATGAGTTGGGAGAATATCAGATTACAGTAAACAATGTATTGCCCGGACTTACATCAACCCAACGCCTGGAAAGCCTGGTTATAAACACTGCTGCAAGAAGCGGCAGATCTGAAGAGGAGGTAAAAGAACAGATGAAAAAAGAAATACCCGCAAAGCGGTTCGCCGAAGCGGAAGAAATCGCCGCTGTAGCTGCCTTCCTGGCATCTCCTGCGGCAGGTTATGTAAACGGGGTAAGCATTCCGGTTGATGGCGGTAAAACAGGTTCGATATAAAAACAATAGTCGATGACAAGAAAGGAGTTGATTGAGCAGATCAGGCAGAAACAAAGTTTTTTATGCGTGGGACTTGATACTGATCCCGGGAAAATTCCGCAACACCTGTTGTCTGCAGCTGATCCCGTTTTTGAATTTAATAAACAGATCATCGATGCCACAAAACCCTATTGTGTTAGTTACAAGATCAACACGGCTTTTTATGAGGCTATGGGTATAAAAGGGTGGGAGTCGCTCACAAAAACGGTTGAATACATTCCACCAGGGTTCCTTAAAATCGCCGATGCAAAAAGAGGTGACATCGGAAATACTTCCGCCCAATACGCAAAAACTTTCTTTGAAGTATACCATTTCGATGCGGTAACTGTAGCGCCGTATATGGGAGAGGACAGTATCAGACCTTTTCTTGATTACAGCAATAAATGGACTATCGTGCTTGGCCTTACCTCAAATAAGGGCGCTAACGACTTCGAAATGCTGCCCGTCAACGGAGTTCATTTGTATGAGAAGGTTTTGACGACGGTAAGCTGTTGGGGCAGCACCGAAAACCTGATGTTTGTGACCGGCGCAACCCAGGCGAGCCAGTTTGCACATATCCGCAAGCTTATCCCTGATCATTTTCTTTTAGTGCCGGGCGTAGGAACACAGGGCGGGAGCCTTGATGATGTTTCGCGTTACGGACTTATCCCCGATGTGGGCTTATTGGTGAATGCAAGCCGCGCAATTTTATACGCCGGTAATGGGCATGACTTTGCAGTTGCTGCTGCCAGAGTTGCCCAGGAATATGGCCGGGAAATGGCGGATTACCTGTCCAGGTCTAGACCACCTGCGTCGTTATAACGGCGGCCACCTGTGTCGCCCAATTTGCATACGCTCTGCCGGAAGGATGTAACTGATCTGCTGTTAAAAGACTATCATCTATGCCCATTGCGCGTAGCGGGCTGGTGATGTCGATATAAGAGCAATTATGATGGGTTGCAATTTCATGGTTCACCAGGTTAAATGCGTTTATCTCGTCGCTGATCTTACCGCGGTTTTTTCCGTGCGCGAAAGGCGTTTGCCCCCAGTCGGGTATGGATAGCACGATAACCCTCGAAGGCTGTTCTTTGGTAAGGCAAATAGCCTTTTTTATCAGGAACTCGAAGTCGCTTCTGTAGTCGGCCTGGATCAGGTTTCTGTATTGATTGTTTACGCCAATTGCAAGCGTTACAAAATCGTAGTAGTGTTCGAGCGACCTCTGCAGCAACTGGTCGGCGAGTTCAAAGGTGGTCCAACCTGTTTTGGCAATTATTTCGGGAGCGTGAACAGGTATGCCCTGTTTACGCAGCAGTTGTACTACCTGGTAAGGAAAACTTTCATATAAGGGAACTCCTTCTCCTATCGTGTACGAGTCGCCAAGCGCCAGGTAAGTATAGCTGTCTCCCGACATGGGCAATGGTTTTGTAATGTTGAAGATATCAGGGTTGGCTGATCGTGAACAGGTTTCTGTCGCAAAAAGATTATTCGACGCCAGGAATAGAGCGAATTTTTTGGGCCCAACTGCAGAACTTCTATAGTACATCGTTGCCCCCGGGGTTTACTGCCGGTCACCAAAAAAACCACCTGCATTCTGTAGTGTTCAGCAGCTAGTTCATCGATTGTAAAATCTGGTAAAACCGGTAGACGTCTTCAAACGAGCAATACATCGGGGCCGGGGCAACACGTATCACACCGGGTTCGCGATAGTCGACTACGATGCCATTATCCAGCATTTTTGTGTGAATCTCCTTTCCTCGGGCATTGAAGTACAACGAAAGTTGTGCGCCCCTGGCTTCCGGATCAGCAGGCGTAATAATCTCAAAATCGAGGTTGTTCAGCTGTTTCAACAAGTACTCGAGGTAGGCTGTTAGCTTCTTACTCTTTTCAACCAACTGTTCGAAACCGGCTTGTTTAAACAAATCCAGTGATGCCCTTAGTGCAGCCATGTTCATCACCTGGGCGGTGCTCACATTCCAGCCGCTCGCATTTGGCTTGGCGATGAAGCCCTTTTCCATCCTAAACCTTGATTCTTCATCGTTACCCCACCAGCCCGCAAGCCGTGGCGTTTGGGGGTCGGCTGCAAAACGTTCATGAACATAAGCGCCTCCAACAGCTCCCGGACCACCATTGAGGTACTTGTAGGTGCACCATACAGCAAAGTCAACTTTCCAGTCGTGCAATTTCAAAAGCACGTTGCCTGCGGCATGCGCGAGGTCGAAACCGGCAATAGCACCTGCTTCATGCGCTTTTTCGGTGATTGTTTCAATGTCGAATAGCTGGCCGCTGTAATAGTTAATACCGCCAAACAGCACCATTGCAAGCTTGTCACCAGCTTCCTCAATAGCAGCGGTTATGTCTTCGGTGCGCAGCGTTTTTTCGCCGTCACGGGGTTTGATCTCTACAATAGCCTCGGCAGGATCGTAGCCGTACTGTCTTACTTGTGTTTCCACAGCATATTGGTCCGACGGAAAAGCACCTGCCTCCATCATGACCTTAAAACGGCCGTTTGCCGGGCGATAAAAGCTGGTCATCAGCAGGTGAAGGTTTACTGTAAGTCCGTTCATGATGGTGACCTCTGTTTCGAGGCAACCCATAATTTTAGCCAGTGCGGGTTTGTAAGGTTCCTGGTATTGCAACCAGGGGTATTTTGCCTTTGAGAAACCCGCAATTGCGTGATCTTTCCAGTCGTTCAATTCTTGTTGTACCACATCCTGGACACCTTTTGATTGAAGGCCAAGCGAGTTGCCGCAGAAGTAGATGGTATCGGCTCCGTTGTGTTGCGGAAAATAGAATTCTTTCTTGAATGCTGCGAGCGGATCCTGTTGGTCGAACCTTAAAGCCGTGTCCCGCTCCGTATTGAAAAGGTAATCCATTGCTGATTTTATTGCAAAATACACTCCGCTCGTGAATATGCCGATTTGGTTTTACCATTAACTTATTCCGGCATATATTTCAAGCTTCAAAATGAAAGAAACACATGAGAAAGATTTTGTTGCTGATGAGCCTTGTTATAGGCGCTATGAGCTGCTTTGCACAAGAGACTGCAATTACGAAAGCGAACTACCAACTTGCATCAAGGTTTTCGCCCAAAAAACTCGAAAAACTGGTTTTTACTACGTCCGTTGATCCGCATTGGTTAAAACAGAGTGACCGTTTCTGGTACGTGTATGAAACCCCGGCGGGGCGTAAATGGTACATCGTCGACCCGGCTAAAGCCGAGAAGAGGTTAATGTTCGACAATGCGAAACTGGCCGCCGAGTTAACCCGCATTGTAAGAGACCCTTTTGATGAGCAGCACCTGACGATTGATAGTCTCCGGTTTATCAGGGATGAAAACTGGATACAATTCGAAGTAAAAAGTTCGCAGGAGGTTGAACGCAAGGACACGACTGTGAAGAAGGGAACCCCCGTGCCGAAAGTGAAGAAAGTACATTACTTCGAATACAACCTCAACAACAACCAATTAGTTGAGTTGGCGGATTTTAAAAAACCGAAACGCAAACCAACCTGGGCATCGGTTTCACCCGACGGCCAAACTGTGGTGTTCGCAAAAGCGTTTAACCTGTACTGGATGGATAAGCCGAATTATGAAAAGGCTTTACAGAAAGAGGACGACAGTACAATCGTTGAAAACAAACTGACCACAAATGGTGTTGAAAACTTTGGCTATGGGTTCGCGCTCAATGAAACAAACGTCGACAAAGAAAAAAATAAAAATAAACGGAAGCCGGTTCAGATCTACTGGTCACCCAACTCTAAACACTTCTCTACCATCTTAACCGACCAGCGTGCGGTTAAAGACATGTGGGTGATCAACAGTGTTGCCGAGCCAAGGCCAACCCTGGAAACTTATAAGTATCAAATGCCTGGTGAAAAAGAGTCGCCTGTGAATCACCTGCTGCTTTTCGATATGAACAGTAAAACAAGCCGCGAACTGAACGTAAAACAATTTAAGGATCAATCTGTCGACGTCTGGTCTGCAAGGAGTGCTATCAATACCAGGGATGATGACTTTAGACCTATTATGTGGCTCGGAACTAACGACAGGCTGTACTTCAGTCGCACAAGCCGTGACCTTAAGCGCATAGACATTTGTATGGTCGACATTAGCTCAGGTGACGTAAAGCCGTTAATTGAGGAGCGGATGAATACCTACGTGGAAACCCGGAAGCCAGGCCTTGTAAATGGCGGCGACGAAATCATCGAGTGGAGTGAACGGGACGGATGGGCACATTTTTACCTGTACGATAGTAATGGAAAGTTGAAGAACCAGATCACCTCCGGTGCTTTTCACTGTGAAGAAATCGTTGGCATAGACGACAAAAAGAGGGTACTATATTTTACTGCCAACGGGCGTGAACCTAACGAGGATCCGTACTATACCCACGTTTACCGGGTCAATTTTGATGGCAGTGGTCTCCGTTTGCTGAACGGGGGAGAATTTGAACACACGCTGAGCATGAACGATTCCAGGTCGTTTTTTGTCGACAACTTTTCACGGGTCAATACTGTTCCCAAATCGGCGCTTTATAACGCCGAAGGCAGGAAAGTTATGGACCTTGAAACGGCAGATTTTTCGTCGTTGTTTGCAGCGGGTTACAAGTTTCCGCAGATCTTCAAGGTTAAAGCCGACGACGGGATTACAGATCTGTATGGTGTGATGTACAAGCCATTTGATTTCGACTCTACTAAAAAATATCCCGTCGTAGAATATGTTTATCCGGGCCCGCAGACAGAAGCGGTAAATAAATCGTTTTCGAAGGGCATGGACCGGGTCGACCGTATAGCCCAGATTGGTCTTGTCGTGGTCACGGTAGGAAACCGTGGTGGTAACCCAAGCAGGTCGAAATGGTACCATACTTATGGATATGGCAATCTTCGAAATTATGGTCTTGCCGACAAGAAAGCGGCAATAGAACAACTCGCCGATCGCTACCCGTATATCGACATCAACAGGGTGGGTATTCATGGGCATTCCGGAGGAGGATTTATGAGTACCGCAGCGATGCTGGTTTATCCTGACTTCTTTAAAGTGGCCGTATCATCATCGGGTAACCATGACAATAGTATCTATAATCGATGGTGGAGCGAAAAACACCATGGGGTAAAAGAAAGCATCGGGGAAAATGCCGACACCTCCTTTATCTACAACATCGAAAAAAACCAGGACCTTGCTAAAAATCTCAAGGGGCACCTGATGCTGACAACAGGCGACATCGACAATAATGTAAGTCC
>JASLBT010000428.1 GCA_030146445.1 Segetibacter sp.
GCTGTTCTGTTAAGTAAGGCCCTGATATAAATTAATGTAATCCTGTGCACTCTTATCCCAACTGTTATCTACCTGCATCATTCTTGCCCGCATAAGGCCTAGTTGTTGCGGATCATCATATGCCTTAACCGCCCTGGTGATACCGTGAAATACGTCGCCTACACTTGCATGATAAAAACGTATGCCGTACCCTCCGGGATCTCCCATATCGATGACGGTATCTTTTAATCCCCCGGTAGCACGAACCATTGGTACCGTTCCATAGCGCATGGCATACATTTGATTCAGGCCACAAGGCTCCACCCTGCTTGGCATAAGCAAAAAATCTGCACCTGCATACATCTGGTGACTTAATTTCTCATTATACCCGATCATCACATTGTACTGGCCCTGGAACTGGTGTACCATGTTTCGAAGTTGCCATTCGACCTGGGGTTCACCACTTCCAAGAATGAGAAAATTAGCCGCACCTGGCATACCGTATAGTGCAGCCATTATGCTGTCGGGTAAAATATCTGCCGCTTTTTCGCCAACCAACCTTCCAATGAAAATGATCAATGGTTTCTCTACGTCTAAATTGAACTGATTGCAAAGCTGAAGTTTATTAGCATGTTTACCTTTGTGCACATCGTCGATGGAGAAGTTATCGGAGATATAGGTGTCGGTTGACGGATCCCAAACTTCATTATCGATCCCGTTTAAAATCCCTGCACACTTGCCCCGTTCGTATTCGAAAAGGTCTTCGAGGCCATTGGCCGAACTTCGTAATTCGTCGAGATAACTCCAGCTTACCGTTGTAATTTTCCAGGCACATTTGATAGCACTGGCCAGAGGATTGATGGTGTTTTTCCACTCAAGCAGACCCGTTTTCCAGCTATCCCATGCGGGTATCATATAACTCTGGTTCCACCCCATCCAACCCTGGTATTGTGCATTGTGAATCGTGAGCACCGACGGTATGGAGCCTAACCTGTTATAAGCATAACAATGCTGCATCATAAAAGGGATCAAACCGGCGTGGTAGTCGTGTACATGAACTACATCAGGCTGGTGTTGCCAGTGGGTTAGCCAGTCAACAAAAGCGATCTGAAAGGAAACAAAGCGTTCGGTATCGTCAGCATAGCCATAAATCTTTTCGCGATCGAGCAAGCCGGGAATGTCTATCAGATAGAGGTCGAATTCAAGCACGTTATAGCGCTCCTTGATAACAGTATATTCAAAGAAGCGGCCGCCAATATAACTATGTCCTTTGAAGTCCACCACCCATTCATTATCCATTAAAAATTTCGTACGATACATAGGCATAACAACCTTGGCGATGTGACCCAGTTTATTTTGATACTTTGGAAGGGCTCCAACTACATCACCCAGACCACCAGCTTTAGCTACAGGATAACATTCAGCGCTAACGTGGACTATTTCCATAATTTGCAGGCAGTTAGTTATATAAAATTGTCGTCAAGGTATGAATGCTTTTTGATTTGTTGCACACGCATTAAAAGTTTTTTAAAATTCACGAACCGTGCAGCGCTGCTATAAAATATTTGCTGAATATGAAAAAACACTTACTTTGACGCCGTGTACAGCGCCGTTAAATGATCACCTGTCAGATGCTGTGTCGAACAGCAAACGGTGACAATCGCAAATCGACTTAACAACTCCAGAACTGAGTGCCGGTATAGGTTTTATCTATCCAACAATCCCTTGTTGGCGATCAACAAGCCTGCCAGAAGCAGCTCCTGATATTGCCAGGAACAGCCGTAAAAGTAAACCAGTAATTGCAGTTGGAAGGTTACCGAATTGCAACATATTGCCGCATCAGCAATTCAAATAATTCCAGGCAAGTAATCCACATAAAGAAAATTCAAAAAAGAATGAAGGCATTCACGTCGCAACAGCTTGCACTTGGCATCGATATAGGCGGCACAAATACAACTTTTGGGATTGTGGATCACCGGGGAGAAATTAAGTACAGGGGAGCACTCTCCACCAACAAATAGGCGAATTCAAACGACTATATCGATGCCTTATATGAAGCGATATTGCCTTCCATCGAACAGGTAGGTGGCTTCGAACTGATCAGGGGTATCGGCGTTGGTGCACCAAACGGAAACTTTTATAAAGGCACTATTGAATATGCACCAAACCTGAACTGGAAAGGAATTATACCCTTCGCGGATCTCATGACAAACAAGTTCGAGGTTCCTACTGCATTGACCAACGACGCGAACGCTGCTGCTGTTGGCGAGATGATGTATGGGGCTGCAAAAGGCATGAAAGATTTCATCATGATAACCCTAGGCACCGGCGTGGGTAGCGGCATTGTAGCAAACGGACAAATCATTTATGGCCACGATGGCTTTGCTGGTGAACTCGGCCACACGATCATTATTCCGGGTGGTCGGTTGCATAAGGGAACAGGAGTGCATGGTTCACTTGAAACTTATTGTTCAGCAACAGGCGTACGTGTTACCGCAGTAGAAATGCTGGGGAAATCACCCGAAGTAAATAGCATGCTCCGTGACTATGATATTGAAGAACTGAACAGCAGGATTGTTTATGAATGTGCGGTCAAAGGCGACGAAATTGCGAATAAGGTATATGGTTTCACGGGGGAGATCCTCGGTAAAGCTCTGGCAAATTTTGTAATGTTTTCTTCACCCGAAGCCGTCATACTTTTTGGAGGTTTGTGTAAAGCAGGCGATCTTCTGTTGAAGCCAACGCGCGAATACATGGAAGAAAACCTGCTGCCGATTTACCGCAATAAAGTAAAACTGATATTTAGCGAACTGCCCGAAGCAGACTCAGCCGTGCTCGGGGCCAGCGCCCTGGTTTGGGAAATGAAGCAAGCTTAGCTAAATACCAGCCAAAAGAGCGAATTATTCAGAAGACTTAATCATGAAAACCGCAGGAACCGGGCGCTGTCCTGCTTTATCGCTCGGCCGGATGGTTTCCTTGCCATTTACCAATAGACAACTGCTGCCACCGCCATCGAGGTTTAAAGCTTCGGTGCAGCCAATATCTCTTAACAACTGCGCTTCCTGTACAAGGGTAACACCTTCGGCAATGCCGGGTGTTCTGCCCTGGACAACCAAAATAACCAGCTTTCCTTCAGCCGTATAACCCATACCTGTTCTCGGATGTTTATCCTGAATTCCTTTGCCGGCAAACTTCAGCTCTTCGTTGTTGGTGATTGCGATCGAGCCATTCTGCAATAATACCGGACCTCCACCAACTGCGGTTTGCATTTTCCATTTTTTTAATGCACTTTTCTGCCATTCAGATTTGCCGTTGGTATAGTTGGCATTTTTTAGCCTTAATACCTTGTTCGAATCTACTATGGGAAGCTGTACCTGTTGTATCGCATAAGCCCTCTTTTCTGAAGAGTCGGTGAAAGTCCACGCCACGTCAGCTTTGCGTTTCTTGCTGATGCCGATCGCGCCGACCAGCGGATGCTTGTATGTAAGTGTATCCCTGCCACGACCTGGAACGGCAGTATTATAGGCAAGTAAACGGCCCTTGTTCATTACAATATTCAGATTGCTGTTGTGCACGAACTCAAAGAAACTACAATTGACAACAACTAAGGGCTGCTGATTTCTCTCGAAGAATGATGAAGGCGTAAGGCGGCGATTGGCGGAAGTGTCGGTTATAAATTCCAGTGAGCGGTCCTGAAGGTCGGCGGTAACATAATAAGCACGGTTTGGCTTTCCATCGATACTATCATTAGAAAAGTAAACATGTATGCCCGGGGGTAAAGGCTGATAAAGACTGTCTGCATTTTTCCACTTCAGCTGGGCAGAAGTGTAAAGCGGCAACATCAGTATCAAGGGCAGGTATTTCAGCATAAAAATTTTGATAACCCGCAATGCTAACAAATATTCTGGAAACAGGCACTGTTTGAACGACCATTATCAACCTGATGTGTATCAGATAGGGGTGGTTAATGAAGGCTTTACCCAAGCGATACCCACGCCAGCACCGCAGGCGGGCATATCCATTATGAATTTATTAAATTACGAATCAAAGTCGTTCAGTTAAGCCGCTTCTTCGATTGATTTGCCCAGTACTGCTATTCAGTACAAGCCCGCCCGGATGAACCGGTTCGGACGGGAGTGCGACGCCCGTCCGACTGCCCGTCCGACTGGCGGAGCTGGGC
>JASLBT010000439.1 GCA_030146445.1 Segetibacter sp.
TTACATCGATAATCTTTGTCGACTGCGTGAGCACAACGTTTGCGCCCAATACGGCTTCTTTCTCTACGATCACGCCCTCAACAACAATACACCTGCTTCCGATAAAACAGCCGTCCTCGATAATCACCGGGCTTGCCTGCAGTGGTTCTAAAACCCCACCTATTCCAACACCTCCACTCAGGTGAACTCCCTTGCCAATTTGTGCACAACTGCCTACAGTTGCCCACGTGTCCACCATCGTGCCTTCATCTACATATGCGCCAATATTTACATAGCTCGGCATCAGCACAACATTTCTACCCAGGAACGCACCATAACGCGCAACAGCATGCGGCACCGCACGTACGCCTAAGTCTTTGTAGTTGCTCTTGAGTTTCATTTTATCATAAAACTCAAAAGGCTCTAACGTATAGGTCTGCATCTGCTGAATACCGAAATACATCAGGATCGCCTGCTTTACCCACTCATTCGTTACCCAGCCTTTTCCCTCCGCGTCATTCAAACTCACCTCGCCTGAAGGCTCTGCTACCCGCAATAAACCTTTGTCAACCTGTTCAATGGTATCCCGTACAGCATTTTCGTAACGTTCTGTCTTAAGCAGGTCCCGGCTTTCCCAGGCCTGTTGTACTAATGACTTTAATTCCATGAATAAAATTTTGTGCGAAAATACACGGTTCGCCTTTTAAAAGCCAAAGCGCATTTATCACGAGGATCAATATCCAGCAGATGTGAACCGCCGGCGATTGAATGTTGTCGTAGGGATTAGGCAATAGCGGAGGAGAATTCCCGGTTTCGGTGGCAATTACTATAGCAGAATTTATCGCCTGCTCCACAGTGGATCTTCAGAACCGCCGGTCATTTCCGGCTTTTGGAGTCAAAGAATCGATTACTTGCCGGTTTCGTTCAAAAAATTGTTGGCGGTTTTTATCAGCCCCAAACATCTGCCGGTAGCTTCCGGACAGGGGTTGTCCGGAGGTTGCTTGATGAATGGCCCAATGCACCCAACCCGCCTGAGATGGCCGCGGAGCCCGGTAGCCAATGATCTGTGCTTTAGTGTTAACCAGCAGGTAGGTCGGATAATCATCAACCCCATACAATCGCACCAGGTTAAGTTGTTGTGGCCGGTTTCGGGCATAAAACAAGTTTATACCATTGATTTGCTTGTTTTTCAACATCGTTTTCCAGTCTTCTTTCTTCTCAATATTTTCAATACAAATATTCAGGAATACAATGTTTGTATCTGCCTGGAAAAATGATTTTAACGCACGGGCATATTCGATTTCCTTTATACAGGGCGGGCACGTCGTAAACCAAAAATCTACGTATATGGTTTTACCTTTAAGCAATTCGGGGTTGAAAATAACACCGCGTTCATCTTCCATCGCCGGCAGTTTAAAATCTTTTCCATTCAGACGGTCAAACGTTGCAGCAATCTTCGGATCGTAACCCATCTTGTTGTTTTGGGCGAACAGTACGGAAGGCAAAAACATTAAGAAGAATAAGACGTACCATGAGCGGTAAGTTTTTTGACGTGTTTCTGCCTCGAACGAAATTGTACTGTACATTTAGCGTATTTCTATATAAGGATCTTACAATATGAATATCGCCTTTGATGCAAAGCGTGCTTATCAAAACAATACGGGCCTCGGCTATTATAGCCGTACGCTGATCACCTCACTTGCTATTGCATATCCCGAAAATCAATATTTCTTATGTGCCCCGAAATTAACCAACAGGTACCATGTTTCGGGTTTCAGGAACATGCACAATATCGTTCCCCAAACAATCGCCGCCAAAAAGCTGAAATCTTTGTGGCGAAGCAAATGGGTGACCGAGGACCTTGTAACCGCAAACGTTAACATCTACCATGGCCTCAGTAATGAGATCCCGGTCTGCATCAGGTCGTCGGGTATAAAGACAGTCGTGACCATCCATGACCTGATATTCGAACGTTATCCGGAAATGTACAACTGGGTGGATGTACATATTTACCGGAACAAATTTCGTTACGCCTGTAAAACTGCGGATTGCATCATAGCCACAAGTGAACAAACTAAAAAAGATATCGTTGATTTTTACAATATTCCCCCGCAAAGGATTAGCGTTTGTTACCAGAGCTGCGATCCTGCATACGGTGTGCTTTTGGCTGAAAAAGAAAAAGAGGCCATTCGGGAGCTCTATGCGCTCCCGGAAAGATTTCTGTTATCAGTGGGCTCCATCATAGAGCGTAAAAACCTGTTAAACGTATGCAAAGCCATGAACCTGATAAAACGTGAAGAGGAAATTCCGCTGGTGGTAATAGGAGAGGGCGGCCCTTACAAACAGCAGGTTAAAGACTACGTGGCGGAGCATGGCTTAACCGATCGGCTAATCTTTCTTTCAGAACATCCTAAAGCAAAAGCAACACCGCAATTTCAGTCCGGCGAACACTTCCCCGCTATTTACCAGTTATCGTCCGGATTGCTTTATCCTTCTGTTTTTGAGGGCTTCGGCATCCCGGTGCTCGAGGCCCTGATGAGCAAAGTGCCCGTGATTACTTCTGCTTTGTCGTGTTTGCCCGAAACCGGCGGTGAGGGCGCACTTTACGTAAACCCGTATTCGCCCGAAGAAATCGCGGCAGCTATACTTAGCATCCTGGGTAACCCCGGGATTGTAAACGAGTTGGCCCATAAGGGACTTGCCCACGCAGCCAGGTTTACGCCTCAAAAATGCGCAGCAGAAGTAATGCAGGTTTATCTTCGCCTTTAATGGAAGATTTCACCACCGACCTGGAAAATTGCCTGAGGACGCTCCATGATGGGGGGCTAATTTTATATCCTACCGACACTGTCTGGGGCCTGGGATGCGATGCTACCAACGACTCCGCCGTTGATAAGCTTGTGAAACTCAAGGGGAAAAGCAAGCACGGGCTTATCGTGTTGCTCGCATCAGAACGCGACGTACTCAAATATGTTACGCAACCAGATCTGGCAGTATTCGACTACCTGCAACAACTAAGCAAACCAACTACCGTTATTTACGAGGGAGGCACTGCCGTAGCTGACCCTGTGCTCGCAAACGATGGCACCATTGCCATTCGCCTGGTAAAAGACGATTTCTGTCGACACCTGGTGAAAAGATTCCGCAAACCAATCGTATCTACTTCCGCAAACCTTCATGGAAACCCAACCCCGGAAAACTTTTTCGAAATTGATCCCACCTTATTATCATTGGTTGATTATGTCGTAAAATTTCGGCAAAATGTATCGGGAAAGTCCGCAGCGTCTTCGATCATCAGGTGGAAATCCGATGGTCAACCAGAGATCATCCGGCCCTAGTCACTTCACTTATGCACATTACCAGCAGCAAAATCAGGGGACAAAAGGCGTGGCAATATAATTGTTCAAAAAATAATAACTGCGACCAATTCTCGTTGTATTCTAACAAAAATCTAAGCTCATGCAACCAGCTATCTTTAATTCTGAGATGGACACATTAACTGCTTACCCATCATTTTCCCACAACTCGTCTGTGCAGACCCTATCACAACCACATGTTTATACAAGGTCGGTTGTTAGCGAAGAGATGCCAAAGAGTGTCATTCATTCCTGCTATAACTGGGAGTTTTTTATGAATGAACTGGAATACGAATAGTTGAGCAATCATACAGGTTGATTTTCTCAACCCTATCTTTGCGGCAATGTATATTTCGTGCAGCGATAGGGAACGATTTATCTTTAAGAAGGTATCAGGTGTTGCCCGGAGTTTAGACATGCCGGTATATATAATCGGCGGCTTTGTTCGTGACAAGATAATCGGGCGCGACACCAAAGACGTTGACCTTGTTTGTGTAGGCAACGGTATACAGCTCGCAGAAAACGTAGCGGGCGCTTTTCATCCCCAACCTCCCGTCAGTATCTTCAAAACATTTGGTACCGCCCAGATCAGGCTTCCCGACCTGGAACTGGAATTTGTTGGTGCCCGTAAAGAAAGCTACCAGTCTGAAAGTCGTAACCCAAATGTTGAACCCGGTTCAATTGAAGACGACCAGAACAGGCGCGACTTTACCATCAACGCACTTGCAATAAGCCTGAATCCCGCCGACTACGGCAACCTTGTGGACCCTTTTAACGGGCTCGCAGACATTGATGCCGGGATCATCCGCACGCCATTAGCTCCAGCCGCAACATTTAGCGACGATCCGCTTCGAATGATGCGTGCGATCCGCTTTGCAAGTCAGCTAAACTTTACAATTGAGCCTTCAACCCTGCAAGCTATTAGCGAGAACCGCGACAGGATAAAAATCATCACCCAGGAACGAATTACCGATGAGCTCAACAAGATCATGTTGAGCCCGCTACCCTCGGTTGGATGGAAACTTTTGTACGATACCGGATTACTGAAGATCATCTTTCCACAGGTTGTGGACCTTGCTGGTGCAGAATACATAGATGGCAAAGGTCATAAAGACAATTTCTACCACACTATGCAGGTGTTGGATAACGTTGCCTCGGTAAGTGACGATCTTTGGTTAAGATGGGCCGCACTATTGCACGACATTGCTAAACCCGCCACCAAAAAATTTGAACCCGGGCATGGATGGACCTTTCACGGCCATGAGGTTGTTGGCGCCCGAATGGTCCCGAAGATATTTGCACGGCTCAAGCTCCCATTGAACGAAAAAATGAAGTTTGTTCAAAAACTGGTTGAACTGCACCTTCGCCCGATCAGTCTTACCAAAGAAAATATTACGGATAGCGCCATTCGCAGGCTATTGTTCGATGCGGG
>JASLBT010000445.1 GCA_030146445.1 Segetibacter sp.
TCGTCTGTGGGACGTAATCGTTGATCCCGCAAGAAAGATAAGGGTAGGCAATAAATTATACTTTGGAGACTCCGACGAACTCGTTGCAGAAGTAATTGATAATACCACCAGCCGTGGCAGAACCATCCGGTTCCTTTGGGAGGGATCCGAAGAAGAGTTTAAGGTTCAGCTGGAAGCTTTGGGTGAGACTCCTTTGCCTAAGTACATCAAGCGCAAGCCCGATGAAGAGGATAAAGAACGGTACCAAACAGTTTACGCCAAACATGAAGGCGCCGTTGCAGCTCCCACTGCCGGTTTACACTTTAGCAAAGAACTCATTAAACGATGCGAGATCAAAGGTATCCGTTTTGCTGAAGTAACCTTGCATACCGGCTTAGGTACATTCAGGCCGATAGAAGTAGAGGACCTCAGCAAACATAAGATGGATGCGGAATATTACCGGATCGATGAAACCGCTTGCAAAATCGTAAACAAAGCCAAAGAAGAGGGACATCGTATTTGCTCGATTGGCACCACGACCATGCGTGCAATGGAAAGCAGCTTTACAGCGCAGCGCTTGTTGAAACCAAGTGAAGGCTGGACAAATCACTTTATTCATCCGCCCTACAACTTTAATGTTGCAGACGCCCTGGTTACCAACTTCCATTTACCAAAGACAAGTCTCCTGATCATGACGTGCGCTTTCGCGGGTTATGACCTCGCCATGGAAGCTTACAAAAAAGCAATCAAAGACAAATTCCGGTTTTTCAGTTATGGTGATGCCATACTGATCATCTAATCTTTATAAACGTTATGAAAAAACTCCTGCGCAAACAGGAGTTTTTTTTTGGTGACCGGCGGCATCAATGAAGCAGCGATGGTTGCGACGCTCCGTTCAACGGCCGATATTTGTTGGGCGAACGAAGAATAATGAGGGTTGAGTTGAGCGTTATGTATTAAAAATTAGGAATTTGAGCCTTGTCAGTTCAGCCTTAGGAGTAATAGGTTCAACCAGGACGTGAGAACACCGGAGATAAGTCACTTTATCGGCGATCGTTATTGCAACGCTTTACTGAAAAAATGGGAGGAAATGGTAGCCTGGATACCTTGAAACTAATTCATCATACAATCAAATCACTTGTGAAAAGCAGCAGCCAACATTGGGACAAAATATACTCTGGCAAACGACCCGGTCAAGTAAGCTGGACTCAGGATGTCCCACAAATATCATTAGACTTTATACATTCCTTTAATTTAACTAGATCGGCAAACATCATAGACATTGGTGGAGGGGATAGCAAACTTGTAGATTATTTGCTTGATGAAGGATATGAAAACATTACCGTGCTTGACATTTCGGCAACAGCTCTTGAAAAAACGAAAAATCGTTTAGGTAACAAAGGAAAGAAAGTACATTGGGTAGTAAGTGACGTTACAGCGTTCAAGCCTGACTCAACATATGACGTCTGGCACGACAGAGCAACTTTTCATTTTTTAACAACCAGCGAACAAGTAGTAAAATACATAGAAACGGCACGAAAATCTGTAAACGGGTATTTAACAATCGGAACCTTCTCCGAAAATGGCCCGGAAAAGTGTAGCGGGCTGAACATTAAACAATACAGCGAAGAAAGTCTAACGGCCGAGCTTAAAAACGGCTTTGAAAAATTGCGTTGTGTAACCGAAGATCATTTAACACCTTTGCACACCGTGCAAAATTTTTTGTTTTGTAGCTTCAAACGGCACTCGAACTAAACGGGAAAAAGATACCAGGGGAGAACCCAAGTATAGGACAGCTTGTTGTACCACGGCAAAATCATGGCACTGCCAGCAAAACTGGGATCGAAAGCACCTGGATCGACATCATACTAATCTTCTGACTGTCTTTTTGTACTCGCTATAAATCTGCCCATGCTGTTTGGCTAAGTGTTCTTCTTCTAAGCGTATTTGAATTTGAATAACGATATAAGAAGTTGCGGCAACAAAAAATGTAAGTGTATCAGGAATAATCAAAAAGATGCCAATTGTACTGAGTATCATTCCAAGGAAAATAGGATTTCGGGAAAAGCTGAATAATCCTACAGTAATCAAGTCTGTCCTATGCTTTTCGTCAATACCAATCCGCCAGGACTGTTTCATCTGGTATTGCGCTATTACTATCCAAACTAGGGAAGCATGAATGATAAACAGTCCGGTATACTGTACCCATATGGATTGCAAATACACAATCGGGTTTAAGTATTCATATGCAGTGGAAGTGAACGAAAACAACAGGACTGCTATTACAAGCAGTCCTGTTAGGAATTTCATTATTGTTCCGATATAATCATGGGCATTGTCGCTTTTTCCAAAAGTTACCGGATTAATGCCCGTCCGTTTGTAAACTCTTACACTCGGCACAATGAAAGTGATCAGGAGGTAAACGAGAAGGAAGACCGGCAGGTAGTATTGCAGTAGAAGATGATCCATGTTATAATCTTAATTTAAGACCACCGTTTACGACAAATCCATCGACCGGCGCGTAGATGTCTCTAAAACTAGGATGAGTGATTGAACCCGTATAAATGGTATCGAACTTTGTTTGTCGTGTATCCGTGAAGTTTTCGAAGTTGAGGAAGATCGAGAACCGTTCCCAGGACTTTTCACCCATCAATCCGAATGTCCAGTAAGATTTACCGATAGCACCATCATTTAACCTTTGTGGACTAAAAAAATACGCTTCTGCACCAATCTTTAAGTCTCCTTCTTTTTCATACATCAACACGTTATTAAGCCTGTGCCTGGCTGCTAAAGGATACCAGCTTTTAATGTTGTTGAATTGGTTGTTTACATCTGCATAAGTATACCCTACAAACAGTTTGAAGTCATCGTAAGTAAACCTAAGATTGGTTTCCATGCCTTTAGTGTCAACGTGACCATTGGCATTTGTAAATTCTAACTGATTAGCAGCGGTGCTGCTTAGAACCAATGGCTGATTAAGCCTTGTATAAAAGAATAGCTGGTTTACCGTAAACCCGACCTCACCGAATCTTGTTCTATAGTTTATATCAAAGTTTCCACCTGC
>JASLBT010000469.1 GCA_030146445.1 Segetibacter sp.
GCACTGGTTGTGCTTGCAATTGCCGGGCAGGTTACCGCGGTTCACTTTTTAATGCTTTTTCCGTTGCTGTTCGGTCTACGGTCATACCTCTCCTATACAAAATGTTGGCTGGCACTGAGATCAGCGAAATATAATTTTGGGACGTTTATTTACGGCTTCTATTTACTGGAGGCCACAAGGCTGAGCTATATAAAAGGGTATATAAAAGGAGCCCTGTATTCGACATCGTACCAAAAAGAAGAAGCCAGGGCGTTGAAGAAAAGATTAGCCCGCCAAGGTGCAAAAATCCGCAGCCTCGAGCTGGCTTAATTTAATAGTGGAGCCGGGAAACACCGCAGAACTGTGTGTTTCTCCGGTAATACCAGGCTTTGATTTCTACATCTTGCATTTGTGGTGGCGAATTTTTTCCTGGACAGTGCAACTAGTTGGCCTACAAGCCCGTCTTCTGCTTAAACAACTAATATGAAACGTTGGCTCTTCATCGGGAAAATAATCATTTGTACGGTTCTGCTGGCTGGCTACAGCACTGCATCGGCTCAATGTAATAAGGGGAAAATTTATGTAGCGAGCGACGGCAAAAGTGAACAGGTGCCACATTCGGTGCCGTTTGATGGAGGTGCAACTGCCCTGTTGGTGGCAGGTACCGTATATGCCATAAAAAGATTGTACAATAAGCCAAAAGAACCTAAATAGGCTTTTAAAATTATGATGTGGATGTCACATGGTATTAAACTTCAGCAGACCCGTAGTGTCATCCGGTTTATCGTAGTATTCTCTGTTCTCATCGTTTCATGGCATTTGTTTAACCCATTGATTCACCAGCTGGATCCCTGGCTTACTTTTCAGTCAGCAAAGGGCAGCGAGATATTACTGAACCTGCTCGGGTACGAAGCTTCTCTCAAGGGAACAATGTTAAACGTAGACGGACGCGACCTTGTTTTTGTCGATCATCCCTGTAACGGACTTGTACTCTTTGCGCAGTTTGCCGGGTTGATCATTGCCCTCCCAGGCTCCGCACGAAAGAAGCTTTGGTTTATTCCTGCGGGCATAATGATTATTCACTCGCTGAACCTCGTACGGATCTCGGCGCTTGCGCTTAATGCGATCTACGACTATCGTTCACTGTCGTTTAACCACCACTATCTTTTTAATATTATTGCGTACTCGGTGATATTTGTACTCTGGTCATTTTGGCTGAACCGGTATTCGGCAAATGTGCAAAGGAATCACATGCGAAGCAGAATGCAACTTGCCACTACGACGGATCTTTAATGCAACGCAGTCGCCTGGTTTAGTTAAGTTCAGATCCCCATATATTTTATCGATTTCCAACCGTTCCGGCATCCTATTTCATGAACCTGGTTATATACAACATCAATAGTTTTGGAGGAAATTATGAATATGTGCAGTACTTACACCGGCAGTACTTATTGCATCCCGAGGTAAGAAATTGTACACTTCTAATGCCGGCAAATGCCCGTGCTGAGGGCGCAAATACCCGGGTTGTGCTTTCCGACATCTCTACTTCTTCAAACAAATGGGCAAGGAAATGCTATTTTTTATACCGCAGCTTTATCAATCCTTTACGGCTGTTTCTTTTCTTACTCAGGCAACCGAAGTCAATCGTTTTATTCAACGATTTTGATCAACCTACTGCCAGCTTCTGGGCGCCGCTCTTCAAGCTCTTTAAGTCACATCGCTTTGCGGTGATTCTGCACGATCCCGACCGGGATCATTTTTTTCCCGTAAAGGCCTTATCCAGGAGCACCATGACCAGCGTAATGTCGTTTATGGATATTGCATTTTATCACGGTATCCTGCCGGAGAAGCCCTATTATGACGGAAAGTTTAGCAAGATCAAAGTTCCTCATGGCATTTATGACAGTAGTGAAATTGATGCGCCGTTCCTGGCCGAGATAAAACAACGCGCAAATGGCTCAGCAATCATTGGCGTGCTCGGAAACATAAGAGAGGAAAAAAACTACGAGATCATCATAAGAAGTTTACAATCCCTGAAGAATGTAAAACTGCTTGTTGCCGGACAGGCGTCGAACTCCGGCGTTTCGCCAGACCATTACCACGAGCTGGCAGAGCGGTGCGGAGTGAGTGATCAGCTTATCTGGGTGAACAAGTATTTGGATCAGCCTTCTTTTAATGCTGCCATTGAAGCCTGCGATATCGTGTTATTATATTACAAACCTTCATTTACTTCACAAAGTGGCGTATTGAACAGCATAGCGACTTTTCACAAGAAGCTGATTATATCTGACACGGAAAGCTCCCTTAAAGAATGTGTTTACACTTACAACTTAGGAGAAGTTATCCCTCACGACGACGTGGAGCAATTAATTAAAACGATTCTCAATTTGCTGGAACACCAACCTGGCGATCTTAAGCAGAACTGGACGAGATACATACAGGAAGCCAGCTGGGAAAGACATGTGGCAATTGCCGTCGAAAGTTATAAACACATATTGGGATGAACATGAACTTAATCGGGGGATCAATCCTAAATTACTTCTATAATAACCTGCTAACCCATTTTCCATCCCACTTTATCAGAAAAGCATTTTTACGCCTGTTCAATAAAGAAATCCATAGCACGGCCGTAATCTTGATGCATTCTAAAATTTTGAATTTCTGGAGAATAACAATCGGCGAACGTGTAGTGATCAATCAACACTGCTTATTGGACTGCAGGAAGTTCACCATCACGATCGGCAACAATACCGACATCGGCCCTTATACGAGGATATGGACCCTTGGCCATATACCGGACTCGGAGACACATGATCTATATGGTGCTGACGTGAATATCAGCCATCATGTATGGATAGCGTCGGGTGTGACGATCTTACCGGGGGTAAGTATCGGTAAAGGCGCTGTCGTTGCTGCGTCTGCTGTTGTACATAAAAGCGTTGAAGAACTGGACATTGTAGCTGGCAACCCGGCATCGTTTATAAAGAAGCGGAAAAATTCACTCAGCTACACGCTTAGGTATAACCCCATCCTGGAGTAGCGAACAGATGATAACCCTGTTTTTGACATCAGCCGGCAGGAACAACCATGACCGTAAACATCTGTAAATAATCCTTGTTTTTTGGGAAATATTCATCAAAAGAAAGTAAAAGTAACGGTAATCGTTTGTGGACGGTTCCACTTTCATAAGTACATACACCTCCTTGGCAAAAAGGGAATCCTTCAACGGTTTATTCATTCCTATAAGATCAACCACAACTTCAGGTTAACGAACAAGTACTTAAAGAATTACCCCGCAAAGGAATACCTGATGTACCTCGGTGCAAAATTTATCCGGGGGGCCCTGTTTTTTAAATTTGTCCGGGTTTTGCACAAGCTGTGGCAGGCACAGGTATTAACCCTGACTCCTCGGGGCAACGTGGCGCACTTTCTAATCCATGGTAACTGTTACCGGATAATCGCCCGGTACAAACAAAAAGGCATCCCTGTAATCGGCGAGGTCGTAAATGTACATCCCATTGAGCAGGACTTGTTATTACAGCGTGAGTATGAAAAGTATGGATTACAATATACCTCGGGGGAAAAAACTTTCCAGGGTAGCATCATAAAAGAGCTTACACTCTGTGACCGGCTAATAGTGCCTTCTGCATTTATAAAATCTTCGCTCATAGCAAATGGTATCGACGGCAGTAAGGTGCACGTACTACCCTATGGAACGGAGCATGTAAACAAGGGCGGGAAGCACTTCGGCTTTATAAATGCCGGGGAAAAGATCAATTTGATCTTTGTTGGAAAGATCACGTTCCGGAAAGGCGTGATCTATCTTTTGAAAGCCGTGGAGCTTTTAAGCCTGGATGGCTACCTTGTTGAACTTACCCTTGTCGGCAGCATAGATGAAAGTTATGGTGCAATAATAAAAGACCATCTGCATCGTTTGAACGTTACGCACGTAAACCATATCCCCAATGAGGATATATTAGCAACGATTGAAAAGCACGATATCCTGGTTATGCCGAGTATCGAGGATGGATTTGGGATTGTTGTTTCGGAAGCGTTATCGGTAAACGTGCCGGTCATCGTTACAAAAAACTGCGGTGCCGCTGAAATTGTTGCCGACGG
>JASLBT010000066.1 GCA_030146445.1 Segetibacter sp.
GGGTATCAGCTTAGTGGTGTTAAGGGCCTGAATAGGACCTGCACGAAGGTCCGTGCTTTTTAGAATGGCGGTCGTTTAAAGACAAGTGACTAATTCCAATAAACAACCCGTGCGGGCCGGAAGTCAGTTGTTGAGCGGTAGCTATAATCCAGGTGTGAAACTATCACGAAAGTGGTTACAAGCTATCACAGCTGACTGCTTTGCGGTGCGTGACAAACGTAGTCTGAAAACGATGCCTGGCGCAGCTCCCCCCTGTCCCCTGGAGGGGAACTTCCGTCACCCTGAACAGTAGATCTTTATTGCATTAGGCCTAAAACAACACTGATCTACTGAAGTTCACGATCCTCTTGCAGCAGCAACTCTACTGCAACTATTCCCTTTGGAAGGATCCTGGCCTTAATCTGGTCCAAATCGGTTTGAGAGGCCCCGGAACTAACGCTGGTATGGTAAACCTCCCGATCGGTTGCAATTAATGCCTTGTCACGCAATGTATAGATCGTACTGTACTTTTCATCTGCTGTCCGGCTGTAGCCAGTTCTATTTTCCAACCTGTAAAACTTATTATCATCTTTAAACTGGTAGAGAAATTTGATGATTTCCATCTCGTTCTCTGGGGTATACTCTAAATTCACTGGTTTTCTCTTTATGTTTTACTAATCTCTTGTTTTGTACAAGATGGTTTATCGATGCACATGGTTGCTTATCAACCCCGGGCAGTTATACCAAAACAATGCCCGGCCAAACTCCCCCCTCAACGTCGATATTCACGACTACTTACGATTGATAATTTTATGAAGCTGAGGCCGCACTTTCTCCAAAGCACCTGGAGTGCTGATATTAAGAGAAACAATTTCTACTTTCCGGCGAATAAATAGCAATTACGGCGATATACATGACCTTGAGCATTATGCTTTTATTAATGATAAATCTGATAGCAGCGTAAGTAGACTGTTAGTGGGCCATTTAAGGTCGACAAGAGCTTGAACAACAATAATTGTGTTTTGGAAAATTTGCTTAACCTGATTCCCAAACTTAAGCACCTTGAGGGAAATGGGCCTGATGAAAGTGCAAATCTTAAGAATGTGATTAGGGTGCCTTTAAGCTTGCCTACCAGGCTGGCGCGGCGGCAATTTGAACCGTATCATGCGCTTCATTAGGGTGGAAATTAAATACTGCGATGACGGCTATCTCGAATACCGTCAACACCTGCCAGCAAAGACGGCAGTAAGCAAGTTTTAGATGAGGCGGAGTGGTTGCAGAGGATCGGCTCGCAGGGTACAAGTAGCTGGCAGAAGAGCGGTTGCCCGCAATTCAGCTGTAAGTGATCCCTGAAGCGGCTGCTCAAAGTTTAATGGCGCCTGTATATATTGCGATAAAGAGTAGAAATGCTATCCAGATGCCTACGACCAACCCAAATTGCTGGGTAAATAATACTTTGGGATGCATTGGTGATCGTTTTGTCTTCAGAACTCCTTCTTTGTCGACCAGGATTATCTTTTTTCTGATTAAGTTTTGACTTCTGTGGCGCACGAATTCGAAATTAAAAAATGACAAAAGTGAAGGGTACTGCAACTTAGGCCGCTAGGTACCCTCACTAAATTAGTGATATTCTCATTATTATTTCCAACCGTTTACAACTTTCCTGGCAGCCGTTTTCAAGAAAAATTGTGGCTGACTGAACCAATGTATGACTTAGAGGAGGTTAGCTTATCCTGACGGCTTTGCCTTTTCTTCAATGCCCCGCAGCAGGATTTGGTCTCGATGTACAAACGGCTTACAACCAAGGCATGTTCTGGAGCAATAAAACCAGGCTGGTCCAGACCGCTTTATTTATCGCAGCGGCTGGTGCAGGTTGGCAGCTCCTTTAGTCCCACGTTTTTACCTTTCTCAAAATAGCTTTCTGGTCGGAATACCAGAGCCTTCGAATCGCCTTGTCCACCGGCAGCCAGGCGATCTTCCTATTTTCTAAATTTTCAACATCCAGCGCTTTAAACCGCATCAGGTAAAACGCGACAACCTGCCTTTTGAAGTTCCATCGTATCCTTGAAGCGTGGCCAATCTTATGTTCTATCGAGGCACTAACCCCTGACTCTTCTTTCACCTCCCGCAACGCAGCGCGTTCATCAGACTCCGCTCGTTTGATGTGTCCTTTCGGTAAAACCCAGATGAACGAAAACCTTCTGGCGGTGACAACCAGGTATTCCTTCCTGCCACTCGTCTCCCTGTAAACCACACCCCCCGCGTGGGTAGGTAAAAGTTTACTATTGAAATTATTGGAACTCATGTACTATAGTCACTTTTATGCTCGGGGAAAGATCCACCTCGTGAAGGTATCTTAGAATTCAATTATTACCACCCGTGAAGTTACGAGCCGGGCTTCCGGGGATCACAGGCTCAGATTGTAAACGCAGCAATGAAGGTGTCTAACGTACATTGGAACTAAAACAAAGAGCCGCCAGGTTTCTCGCGGCGGCTCTTTACCTGGCACTGTTCATCATTTCGCATATAGCGCCCTCGGTCCACCTGATGTGAAAGTCGCGAGCATTCTATCACGTTGTCCATTTGAAAACATATTCATACAGGCATCGTATGTATAATCCATATAGTTCATGGTCATTTCTACAGGGGTACCCCCACAGGTGCTTAGGTGTGGGTAGGCAGGACATCCGCCGTTAGCGGTATTGTGTTGAGGAGTATCATCCACCAGGTCATTGCCGCATGTTGCGTCGCCCCAGATGTGCCTGAGGTTTAGCCAATGACCAACTTCGTGGGTGGCGGTTCTGCCGAGGTTGTAATTAGGTATATAACTTCCCGCTGTTTTCGACTGGCTCCCAAACGCTGAATACAGCACTACAATACCATCGGTCTCAGGAGCGCCGCCCGGGAATTGCGCATATCCCAGTAGATTTTGTCCCAGGTTACACGACCACATGTTCAGGTACTTTGATGGCTCAACAGCGTTGCTTCCACCCGTATTGGTTTTCTTTACGTCATCAGCATAATAGCTGAATTTTCTTTTATTCGTCTGTACCCGAATGATCCGGTCCAAAACAAATTGTACACCCACACTGGTTTGCTCGTCCTGGAACTCTGTGGGAACGGTAACCCGGTCGGCATTCCGGTTGTTGAAGTCTTCATTGAGGACCTCGATCTGCGATTTCACCTGCTCGTCGCTGATGTTTTCTGCAGTGGTATGGTGTACGACGTGCACGACTACAGGTATTTCAATTGTTCCCCCGGCTGCCCGAAGGGCACCAGGATTTTTAGTCATTTTTTGCGTATACGCTTCTATGTCGGCCATCCGTTTTCTTAAGGATGGATCTTTGGCAAGCTGTTGTTCCAGCACCTCCTGGGAAGCACACCTGCGTTCAGGCAAAGCCGCCACAGTTGTTTCTTGATTTTGTTGCTGTTCGTTGGCTGTTTTGACGTCCTGCTTACTACACGATAACGCAAGGAGAATTAAGGCGATTAAGGGAGAGGCAATTTTTTTCATATGATGCTTTTTCCTTCAATTTAACAACTTTTAACAATGTTGTCAAGGTGCAGCGCAGGAGATATCCGGTAATTTTCTAAATCGATAGTGGGCAGGTAAATGCAAGCGAACGAACATCCAGGGAATTCGGGTAATTTCGGACTTACCTGCAGTAAACGACATCGAGCACGACGCTATTGACACGCCTAAACAGAAGCTTTTATTTAAGCATGATCGAAGTCTGGGTCAAAAACCTAAATTGCCTTTTTAATTCTTCGAACATGGACGGAACGATCCGAGCGGATATTAAACCCGGAATGCTGGTGAACATAATTTTAAAAAAGGACCAGCGAACCGGAAAACTCACCGAAGGAGTGGTAAAAGATCTTCTTACCAGCGCGCCAAAACATCACCGGGGGATTAAGGTGAGGCTGGAAGATGGCCAGATTGGGAGAGTCCAGGAGATTATTGAGGAGTAGCGCCTTTAACCAGCTATTTTAAGGGGGTTAGTCATTTTGTAACGCACCTCAAAGTGCAAAATCTTAATGCCAG
>JASLBT010000074.1 GCA_030146445.1 Segetibacter sp.
GCTCCTGCGGCCTCCGCTGCTGCCCCCAGGGCGGCGTCGGAGGCGGTGGCGCGCGCCGCCTCGAGGGAGGCCAGGCGTCGCTCGAGGGTGACGAGGGCGCTCGCCCGTGCGGCCGCCGCCTGCTGTAGCAAGTCATTTAAACCAGGCCAGGGGATGCCTTGCAGGTTCTTTTTTTACTGAGATAAAAGTAGCCATCATTTATGCGTTAAACAATGTCAGGTTTTACTATAATGATGGATGATTTTACTATTTGATGCATTTTAATCATAGATTAATAACGCCGCAGTTTACTGATGTAATTGCAGGTGCAGCCATCGCCGGCGCCGGACATAAGGTTAGCATGGCTGATAAGACCATCTCTCTGCTCGTTTCCACACACAGCTAAGTTTAAGTTGAAAATGCTTGCGCTTAGGGTATATTATATACTACGAAGTGCTTAACAGCGAACCACTAATCTCAAACTTTAGTACTGTTGTCCGAAAAGTATACCTGTGTGTCAGAAAATGGTCATCCTCAATAAAAAGCGTGTTCGACCATAGCAGCGCTTTCGTCGAAGTTCAACAACGGCAAACGCCGTGTACTGGATTCCGGACATATTATAAATTCCAATGATGGAGAATATGCTCATAATAAGACAGGCTGCTTCAATTAAGAAACAGCCTGTTTTCAGTGCAATAATGATGTCAGCGAAGTTTACAACCTGATCTTTTGTCCATGATCTGCGGAGCTACATTCAACATCGTTGTGGTCTTTCTCCCAACTCATTGAAGGGTCACTCACTTATACTCGTAGCGATATGGCATCAAAAACCATCATCCTTCCATGTTATTCTTCCATAGCTGTCTATTTAAAAATGGTATTTTAACTACCACATCACATTACTCACTCATGCCGCACAGGACACCGGCGTTAAACCATTGCGCAAGCTATCGGATATCTATCACCCATTTTAAACAGCATCTGACAATGAGGTAAAGGTAAAATCACGGATTTTCATTGGGGGTACAATCATATTGCCCGTCCTTTCCGGTTTGCCTAGTTCCTCTACATTATTGAGCATAATAACAGGGCTCTCATTAAACCGGAAATTCTTAATCGGAAATTGAATTTTCCCATTTTCAATGTAAAAAGTCCCGTCACGGGTGAGCCCCGTTAGCAATAACGTTTGTGGGTCCACATTACGGATATACCAAAAACGGGTAACCAGGATGCCCTTCTCCGTATTCCTGATCATGTTTTCCAGCGATGCGGTTCCGCCTTCCACGATCACCCGGTTTGCAGGCGGCACGGCTTCAGCGTTTTTCTGCTGCGCCCAATAGCGCGAATAAGCCAGCTTCTTTACAATCCCTTTCTCAACCCAAACAGTTTTTTTTACCGCCCGTCCATCAAAGCTCCACGTAGCACCCGGTAAGTCAGGGTTCAGCGGATCGGAATAGATTGTCACTTTTGGGTCGAATAATTGCTCACCCAAACGGGTTCCCCCACCCCTTTTGCTCATAAAACTTCGTCCCTCATCTGCATTACGTGCATCGAAACCATTCATGAGGTTCGATAACATATCGCTTGCTGCAAGAGGCTCCAGGATAACGGTATACTTTCCAGGTTCAATTGCTTTTGCCGCCGCAGAACCATTGGCCTTGGAAGCCGCAATTTTCGTAAGCGCCAGTGTGTCCAGTTTCGCAACATCATTATAACTTTTGTCGACATACCCCGAACCCGTTCCCGCCTGGTTGCGCAAGGTTACAGAAAAGGAAACATCGGTATTCTTGTTATAAGCATATAGCCCTTTCGAATTGAGCATTGCATTAAAGCCCGCACTATTTTCGAGAAAACCGGCTGCCTCCAACTTTGCTTCTTTTGCTACATTAAGGCTTTTGGCCACTGCATCGGCGCGTTTGTCAGGGTCCATTGCAGCAGTAGAGGGTTTAAATGATATCGACTCCAGGTATGTTTGCGGTCCGAGCAAAGGCATATATTCAGGGTTCTCCGGTGCAAGGCTTGCGAGCTCTTCGGCCCTTTTGATTACCTTCTGCAATGACTCGTCATCAAATTCATTGATGGTTGCGGAGCCACTTTTCCTGCCAAACGACGATGTAACGCCCAGTGACATCTGGCTAACGTCTCCGGCAGTAGAAACGGCATTCCTTGCATACCGTATATTGCCGCCTTCCGAACCACCAAGCGTAATGGTGCATTCATCGGCTTTGGAATAGCCAAGTGCTTTCTTTAGTATCGCCTGCGCTTCTTCTGTGCTTAAAATCGGCATATTATCAATTAGATTTTTCGTGCTGTATTAATTACGTTTACGCCGTTGAACCGGGCGGTTGCGCTTCCGTGAGAAACGGCATTTGATTGAGAAGGCTGCCCTTTACCATCGTTAAATGCGCCCCCCAGCCGATAGTCGCTTTTATCGGCGATATCGGTGCAAGAATTCCAGAATTCACGGGTATTTGCCTGGTAAGCAACATCCCTGAGCATACCTGCTATTTTCCCGTTTTTGATTTCGTAAAACGTCTGTCCGCCAAACTGGAAATTGTATCGTTGCTGGTCGATGGAAAAAGATCCATCACCGATAATATAAATGCCCTTCTCAACATTTTTTATCAGGTCGTCTACGCTCCTTTTTTCTTTGCCGGGTTGCAGGCTGACATTGGGCATACGTTGAAATTGTACATCTGCCCAACTTTGAGCATAGCAGCAGCCGTGCGACTCGTTCAAACCAATAATGTGTGCCTGGTCGCGGATAGCCTGGTAATTTACCAATACCCCATCCTTTATCAGGTCCCACGTCTTGCAACGGACGCCTTCATCATCGTACCCTACTGCTCCCAACGAGCCTTCCTGGGTTTTGTCGGCAACAATGTTTACCAGTTTGCTACCGAATGCAAAGTTCTTAGCCTGCCATTTGTCGAGCGTAAGAAAACTGGTGCCGGCATAATTTGCTTCATAGCCCAACACCCGGTCGAGTTCTGTAGGATGGCCGACAGACTCATGTATGGTGAGCCACAGGTGCGAAGGATCGAGCACCAGGTCGTATTTACCAGGCTCCACCGACTTTGCCTTATTCTTTTGCGCGACTTCTGCCGTGGCCGCTTTTATGTCTTCCAACATGTCGTAGCGCATGCCATACCGGGTTACAATTCCAGGAAACTTTGCTGAGTCGAGCGGCTCGAGGTATTCATAGCCCATACCCATAGGTGAACTCAAAGCCTTACGTGTATCAAATTTGCCATTCGCCTGGTCGATTTTGGTCACGGTAAACGTCGGGAATATACGGTGAATGTCCTGGTCAATATAGGATCCGTCGGTGGAGGCAAAATATTTTTGCTCATTCACCGCGAAGATATTTGAGTTAACAAAGTTTGCCCCGTTTTGCATAGCCAGGGCATTGGCCGAGAGCAACAGGTCAACTTTCTCTTTTACCGGCACTTCGAAAGCATTTTTGCGAATTGGTGCTTTCCAGCTTACTTCCCCGTAGCCTTTCTGTGGTGCCAGTCGAACCGCTTCGCCCTGGATTTTGGCATTTGCTTTGGCCACCGCCACGGCACGCTCAGCAGTCGCTGCAAGTCCTTCTTTGGTAACCGTATTGGAAGCAGCAAAACCCCAGCAGCCATTTGCCAGCACCCGAATGCCAACACCAAACGATTCTGTATTGGCGACTCCCTGAACTTTGTTTTCGCGGGTTGCCACCACCTGGTTAAGGTACCTACCTATCCTAACATCGGCATAGGTTGCTCCTTTGGCCCGGGCAGCAGATAGTGCTACGTCGGCAAGCTGCTTCTTAAGGCCCACATCTATACCTTCGTTTATCGCCTGCAACGGATCAATTGGGTTACCCAGTAGAAATGAACGCGGGATCATCAATGCCCCAAGGCTCATAGCAGACATCTGCAAAAAGTCTTTTCTTTTCAATATTTTCCTTTTTTAGGATTAAAGAGTTTGATAATTAGCCTGGCAAGTAGTTTCGGGTGCCTATGCATTGCGAGGTGATGCTATGCATGGTTGATAAACCCCATAAGCAACAGGCAATCTATTCTATTTTAACCTCTTTTCAGTTGGCAGTGTCTAATTTTTTTTCAAGCCAGAGAAAACTGCACGCGGCAAGAAGCAGTAGAAAAAAGTAGATGCGGTTTAATTCCACATCTTCGGGGAGAAGTCCGGCAGCAGCTCCGTTTATTGGTGAATGACTCAATGCATACGCTTTTGTAGCAGCTATTTTGTCGGTTGCTGTTACCGTCATCCAATCCATTTCGGAAAACACATACCACCATTTTACGGATCCATCCGCAGCAACGACTTGTTGCCAGCCAGGCTGGCGTGGCCAGAATGTTCCCTGCCAGATATAACCTAATCCGGGATCCGCTTTCAGATACACAGCCTGTTGCGCTACCAGTCCAGCTGGAATACCAGGCCTGTCGGTGCGTAAAAAAATGCTTGCAGGTTCATTTACTTTGGGATGTTCCGGTGACACGGTCCAGCTTTCATCTACTGGTGTGGCAGGCAGGGCGCCATTTAAAATAGCGGACCAAAAACGACTAAACTCCAACTGTTTTTCGGATAGCCACCAAACATAGGTATTGGCCAGGGTATTATAAACGATCTTGCCTTTGCCGAACAAGCTGGTGTTTACTAGCGTGCGGTTGATATGGTCACTTACAAGCGCCCGAGTGCCCGGCAGAGGCCTTATGTGCAGATGACCCGCTGCCGGCAATGGCGCAAGTGGTATATGCGGGCTGATGATGTGAGCACTGACCGTGGAAATAACACCAGGTCCCGAAACAGTTGGAAATATTGCTCCATAAAAGAGTCGTCTCCCGGGAACACTATCTGCCGTAACCACAAGCCCCAGACCCCTGGTGAAAACCTGGTTTTGGATTACATTTTGGCTTTGCCTGTTTAGTCCTGCGAGTGTGGCGTTATCAGTAATCAGCACATCGTATTTTGATAGAATGGAAGCATTTATAGGGAAAGGTTTTGCAATTGATGAATTCACCAGGTCTGTTTGAAACTTGTCTTTACTTATCGAGGTTGTTGCAACTACCTCGTAGCCTTTCGCGGCGAGCCATCTTCTGAGGAACTTATACTCAAAGTCCGGAAAGGAGGCAAGCATCATTACCCTAATGGTTTTCGACGTCAGAACTTCAACCGGGATGGGGTTACTTTCAAGGGTATCCCTTCCGTTGATGACAGCAAGCTCATATTGATTGCGTCCTACAAATACCGGTTTCGTTTTTAGGGTAAACTCAGGCTTTTTTGGATCGAAGATTATCGAATCGACTGTTTTACCCAACAACGAAAGCGACAGCCGTAATGTATGATTGTTGTGGCGATGGTAAGTTCCGGTAACAAAGAGCGGTTCCCCGGCAATCACCTTGCGGTTCCAATGAATGGCCCTGATACCTTCCGGCACACGGGATGGATGAAAGTAAAACGGCGTACTGTTGAATGTAGCCAATTCAAACGGGTGAAAACCATTCCCGAATACATGAATGGCTTTGCCTGTCAATTGCTGTAAGCCGGAAATGAAACTGGCACCGGACCTCGGGTCGGCAGCAAGCGCTTCAATGGTCGTAAAAAACTCCGGCTTTATTTCCCCGGCGCGCAGGAAACGATTTATACTGTCGCGATCAAAGCCAGTAGTTAGCAGGACCGCCATTGGTTTGAGATTGCCTACAGATCTGGAAAACCTAATAGGGATACCCAGGAGCGCTAACGAGGCACAAGCGACAAAGCTGGCAAGAAGACGCGCCGTTCTGAAGCGGCGATTTTGCC
>JASLBT010000087.1 GCA_030146445.1 Segetibacter sp.
ATAGTCGCGGCTTAGCAGTACCCGGTCTGAATACGTTCTTTTCGCAACTTGTTGTTGTGCTGAGGAGTTGAAGAAATTTGATCCGTTGCAAAAAACATTTCGGGCAAATCACTTTTTATACAAGGGCTGTTTGCTCATTGCCGAAGTACGCACATCCGTACAAGTGTGCGACGCCCGTCCGACTGCCCGTCCGACAGGCGCAGCCGGGCGGGCGCAGCGGGCGGGCAACGATGCCCAATAGCCCTCCATAGCTGGTCACCAAAAAATGCGCTTAGATAAACCACACCTATATGTTAAGCCGGTTTACTTTTTAGTTTCCAACGCACGTAAGTATTCAATCCCCGGCTAAAGGTCAGCAACACCCGGATCAGTAACCCGGGTTCTGCTGGATCGTTCCACTACTGGCACTTAACACGTATTGCGGTATTGGAAAGAAGCCGTTTGCGCCAGCCGGTTTTGGTGTTTTACCCGCCGCCATCAAATATTCATTCCATTTACCAAAGCGCATCAGGTCAATACGCCGGAAACCTTCAAAGTACAGCTCCCACGCACGCTCCTGCAAAATAGCAGTAGCAAAAGCGTCTTTTGAAGCAGTGCTGGCTGCCGGAAGATCGCTGATACCCGCCCGTGCCCTGACCTGGTTAACAAGTGCAACGGCTTCAGTGGTCGGACCGGACTCGCCATTGATTGCCTCGGCGATCATCAACAACACGTCGGCATACCGGAGAACCGGAATATCGTTGCCCTGGAAAGCGGTCGCATCATCATCGGGGTATTTTGCGATAACGGGTCCACGCAGGTTTGCTCTTGTTTTTATAACTCCTGTCGGATTGCCGCCGCTATTTACGGCATTGTAATTTGCAATAAGAAGGCTTCTTCGTTTGTCTGACGGGTCAAAGGAATCGTAAAACGCCCAGGTAGCTGTAAATGGGGCAGGATTGGAATAGCCACCTTTTCTAACACCACCGGTTAACAGTCCCGGGTAATCTGATGGATACGTATAAAATCCCCAGGCGTTAAAATTCGATTTTGCGCCGGTTCCATCTCCTGCCGGATCAACCGAAACCGCCCATATGGTCTCATTATTTTTTTCGGTAGCGGCCCTAAACAGATCCTGGTAATTTGCAATCAGGGAATAGCCTAAATCCACGATCTCTTTGCCAACAGTTTCGGCTTTCTTATATTCTTTTTCAAACAGGTAAAGGCGTAACAGCACTCCCAGGGCAATCCCCTTGTTAAAACGACCATATTGAGCAGGAGCTTTTACCAGGTTATCCGCGGCAAAACGAAGGTCTTCGGCAGCAGCCGTGAGAAAAGCTGTTTTTTCGGGGCGGGTTAAATCAGCTTCGGCATCCGTACCTATTTTCGAAGCATCAAGCACCACCGGCACCACGCCATAAAGCGTATACAAATAGTACATCAGCCAACCCCTCGCCATCCGTGCGTCGGCAATAAGTTGTGTTTTCTTAGCGTCCGGGATAGAAGCACTTTGCACATCAGCGATAATCTTGGTGATGCGCGTGATAAACCTTGTCTTCTGGAAATGGCCGTTCGTTCCGTGATTGATCCGGGGCAGAAAATTGGCTTCGCTCATATCCCTCCAGGCTCCGCCCCACTCGGGGAAAGGAGCAATGAGGTCGGATGGGAGATCATTGATGAATGTATTGCTCCACTCCGCTCCATGCCAGAGGTACTGGTTGGCCCCATCGCTGTAGGCCCATTTGGAACCAAAAGGTTTGTACACCTCGAGCGCATAAATTTCGTAGTCGGCCTCGGTTTTCGGGAAATTTAAAGGGGAAAGCACACCGAAGGTAGTTCGGTCAAGTCCTTTTTTACAGCCAAAGCTAATCGCAACAGTAGCCAGCATGAGTAGCACTAATAATCTGTTCATTTGAGAAAAATTTAAGCGTTCGTTAGAAATTTGCTCTGAAACCAAGGGAATACGTTCTTGCCATAGGATATGGCGCCGGCCCACCCTTGACACTGGCAACGGAAACTTCCGGATCCACATATTTAAAGTCGGTGATGATAAAGGCATTTTGCACATCCACGTACAACCGGAGGTTGTTTACATAGCGGGTCAGTGCGCCCGAACCGATGGTATACCCCAGCGTGATGTTACGGCAGCGCAAAAAATCAGTGCTTTGCAAACCAATGTCGGTACCTACCGGCAGCCCCAGCCCACTCTGGTTGTAGGCCACACCGGGGCGAATGCCGGTTGGGTTGGCAGTTGACCATACTTCGTTAAGCTCACGAACGCCGCTTTGACCACCGGTAATAAAATCCGCAGCAGTGCTCCAGGCGACAGCCGGGGTGGTGCCCTTTCCGCCCACCTGGCCGTAAAACATCACTCCGAGATCAAAACCTTTGTATCGGAAGGTATTGCCAAATCCCAGGGCTAGTTTAGGGTCAGGATCAACCCGGAACACATCCATTGTATCAATCTTGCCATCGGCATTACGATCAACAAAAATGGGTGAACCAGGGTGGGAGGCATTGGCTGGTTGCGATGCGGGAACAGATTTTACGCCGTCGATGATGCCATCTGTTTTAAATACATAGTAGGAGTTCACCAGGTCACGCGGGTCTTGCCATCCACGCAGGAAGGTGTTCATGAAACGTTCTTCCCAGCGCAGCCTGGTGCGGGAAAGATTTATTATGCTGGTCCATTCGAAGGAACCCCTCCGCATATTGCTGGTATTGATACCCAACTCCCAGCCCTGGCGCACCCGGTGGCCGCTATTGACGGGTTCTGTTGATATTTGGGACAGCATAGGCGTGTTTACATTGGTGATCAGCCGGGTAAGGTCGTCACGAAAAACGTCAAACGATCCGGAAATCCGTTCACCGAACAAGCTGAAATCAAGGCCCAGGTTCTTGTTCAGGGTTTTGGGCCATTGCAGGTTAGGATTGTCCAGCTGCGTTAAAAAATACGGCACGTATGCTACAGCACCGTTGTTGAAAGTGATGATGTTGCCGTCGGGGCTGAAGGTTCCATAGGCTTGCGAACCAGCACTACCGGTAACCCCGATGCTGGCCCGTACCTTCAGCAGGTTAATCGAGGGAACATCTTTCAGGAAAGACTCGTTTGACAGGTTCCAACCCACTGACGCACTGGGAAACGCGGCGTATTTGTTCTGAGGGAAAAACTGGCTGTACCCGTCGTATCGCAGAGAAAGTGACAGCAGGTAACGGTTTTGATAGTTCAGTGAAGTTCTGGCAAAGTAAGAACGCAGTTTGTTTTCACTCCGGTCTGAAGTAACTGTTTGCGACGCCAATGAAGAGGATTCCAGGGCATCGGTTCCGATGGCATCCATCATATCGGCACCGGTAGCAGTAAAGCCGAAACTGGTGTTGGGATATTGTCCGATTCCCGCCACAGCATCGATATTGAGGGCATTAAAAAAGCGCTGTTTGTAGGAAAGCGTAGCTTCCATGGTTTGATTTTGCCGTTTGGAGGTTGACAGGGCACCCCTTGAGCGGTTTAACTGATCAAAAAAGACAGCCGATGGAATAAAAAGGTTACGGTCGGCATTTTCGGTATTGTTGCCGTATACCAGCCTTGCGGTTAATACTCTTGGAATTAGCTTGATATCTGCTGAAAAATTAGCAAACAGGCTCGTATTGTTGGTTCTATCGCCGATGTTCAGCAGTGAAAGTGGGTTTCCAATGATCCGGAACTGTGTGTACTTGCCGGTGCCCGGCTCATACAAAGGCAAATAGGCCGGGTAAGCGAGTGCGGCCTGTACGGCTCCAAAGCCTTCCGGCCCCACGCTGGCGCTTTGTCCGCCGGCCTGCGAGTTCTGGTATTCATTGCGGCCGTAATTTACATTGGTTGTTAATGATAAAAACGAGGTCAGGTTGAAGGTGAGGTTTACCCGACCGGTATACCGCCTTAGGCCTGAGTTCAGCACCGTACCGTTCTGGTTGAAAAAGCCGCCTGAAAAATAGTAGTTTACCTTCTCGGTCGCACCGCTGATGCTAATGTTATGGTTGTCGACGCTGCCATTCCGGAGTACATGACTTAGCCAGTCGGTGCCTGGGCCGGCACTGCTGATTTCCGCTTCTGTAAAAGGTTTTATGGTTGGGCTGCAATAATAATTGGCAAGATTTACCGCCGTTGATCCAAAAGGCGCCATTTTGTTGTCGAACAAGTACTTGTCCAGCGTTAACTGGTTATAGTAACTCATGTATTCGGTGGCATTCAGCGGCTGAAAATATTCCATGTTGGTAACAATGGATTTACTGCCGTCGTAGCTTACACTGGTTTTTCTGCCACGGCCTTTTTTTGTGGTGATGATCATGACGCCATTCTCCGCATTTACGCCGTAAATGGAGGCACTCGCATCCTTTAGAAATTCGATTGACTCTATGTCATTTGGATTAATGCCGCCAAAACCACCCCGGTTTACGTTGCCGTTCATCGTACGGTTACCACTACCTGGCTCCAGGCCGGAAAAGGGCAGCAACACGCCATCTACTACTACCAACGGATTTCCTCTTCCGCGAATAGAAACATTAATGTTACCCCCAGGTTCGGCGCTGTTTTGGACAGCAACAGTTCCGGGAGCCCGACCAAATATGAGCTGGGCAACAGAGTTATTCGCCGCCTGTGGCACCACTTTCGGGTCAATTTTGGCTACGGAGGTAGTCAGGTTCCTTCGGGAGGTGCTGCCATACCCGATCACTATTACCTCGTCCATACTGGCAGGATTTGAGCTAAGGACAACCGAAACGGCACCCTCCTCTGTTATTTTAACATCCCTGGGCAGAAATCCAACAGAACTGAATTGAAGCGTTTCACCCGGTGAGCCGGTGACACTGAACTGACCACTTTCATTGGTATTAGTGGTTGCAGCTGGCCGTCCTTTTATACTGACGGTTACGCCAGCTAACGGTTGGTTACCCCCATCTGTCACCTTTCCGGTGATCACCTTTTGGGCAATTGACATGAAACCAGCAAGAAAGAGCATCAGGAAAAGCGAAAGGCGAAGTAATCGTGTGTTCATTTTCATTGTGCAGTTTAGTGATTGAAAGAGACTGATCCATGCTCCCGGGCGAAAGCGGTTTAGTATACTGCGTAGGCGCAGCAAGCAATCTTGAACCAGGCAGTGCTAAACTATTTAAACCCAGCTTCCATCCTTTGTCCGATTGTTCATACTTTTAGTTCTAACGTTCAAATGTTTTAGCTTTTCGTACAGTCCAGGGCCTTTCTGTTATATTAGCGGGGTTCAACCTGTTCAATTACAATTGCAGCCATAGTGAATCGATGCTATTATTTTTTGTGGATGTGTATTCTGCTGACCCAGGCAGGATTCGGTTTTACGCAGCCTGCAAACATCCGCTTCAAACATATTTCCAGCGAACAAGGGCTGTCGAACAGCACAATCGAGTGTATGTTCCAGGATCAAACGGGGTTTATGTGGATCGGAACGAGGGACGGACTGAATCGCTTCGACGGTCACCAGATGAAGGTTTACCGGTATAATGCTGCGGATTCACAAAGTATCAGCGACAATTATATTCGGTGCATTACTCAAGACAAGTCGGGGGCGCTTTGGATCGGAACCAGCAATGGCCTCAACCGGTTTGATGCGAGAACGCACCGTTTTACCCGGTTCAAGAATAATCTTCAGAGCGACAATTCGATTAGTCACAACCTGGTGACCAGCATTCTTGAAGCAAAAGACGGTGAATTGTGGGTCGGTACAGCTAGCGGCTTAAATCGATATGAACCTAAAAGCTCTTCGTTCTCCCGCCACTATATTGATGCCCCTGGTGCTGCAGCGGCCAACCAGGTAAACTGCCTTTTCGAAGATCCGCACGGAAAATTTTGGGTTGGCTCAGAACGTGGCCTATACCTATTCGAACGAAAAAAAACGCCCGTCTTTCTCCCGACACCGTCGAACCCCGACCTTCACCTTTCAAAACCGGTCCGGATCATTCACCCGGCTTCAAATGGTAAGCTTTGGATGGCGATAAAGGAAGATGGTCTTTTTTTGTTCGACCCTGAAACAAACAGGGTTAAACAATACAAGCATGGCGAAAAGGAACCTGGTAGTTTAGGTAGCAACCTGGTGAAGAGTATACTAAGCGATACGAAGGGTAAGCTATGGGTAGGCACCGTTAATGGAGGTTTAAACTTATTTATACCGGAAAGTGATGCTTTCGTGCATTTTCAAAATCAACCAGCCAATTCGGCCAGCCTCTCTCAACGCACTGTTTCCGCGCTTTTTGAAGATAAACAGGGCAACATCTGGATTGGTACACATCGGGGAGGCATTAATTTATACATTCCAAACCGCCAAAACTTTGGGTTGTACCAGAAAGACGCCCAGGCAAATAGCCTGAGTTACAACGACGTGAGGTGCTTCTTTGAAGACCGAAACGGGAAAATCTGGATTGGCACGGACGGGGGTGGTCTTAACGCTTTTGACCCCGATACTGAACGGTTTGTTCATTACCGGTACGATCCCTTTAATACAAACAGCCTGGGTAGCGACGAGGTGCTGCATGTAACAGAGGATAGTCAAGGAAACCTGTGGGTAAGCACCTGGGGAGGAGGATTGAATATGTTCAACCGGCAAACCGGCTCTTTCACCAGGTTCGTTCACCAGCCCACAAACATCAACTCCATAAGCTCGGACTATGTTCAACAGGTGTTTGAAGACGACGAGAAGCGTTTATGGGTGGCAACTTATTACGGAGGCTTAAATCTTTTTGATCCGAAAACAAGGAGTTTTCGCCGGGTAGAAAGTGACGATAAACACCTGACCCATTTGACTGGAAGTAATATCGTTTCCATCTGCCAGGACAGGAAGGGAAACCTCTGGTTTGGAACGGACGACGGTGGGTTGAACTGCTTCCAAAAAAGCACACAAAAGTTTGTGCACTATTTTGTTAACGACGAAAAGATGCCCGATCTGCGGGTCTTGTTTATCGACAGCAAAGCACGTTTGTGGGTCGGCCATTCCGGGCTTTACCTTTTCGACGAGGCAAAACAGTCTTTCTCTCTTTTTACGAATTCGGCTGGACTGGCATCGGAGTTCATTAAAGGTATGGCCGAGGACGATGACGGAAACCTGTGGATCTCCACGTCGAATGGCTTAACGAAAATCAATCCACAAACCCAATCGTTTAAAAAGTACAATACAGCTGATGGATTGCAGGGACTTGAGTTTGAAGCGAACGCATACCTGAGAACCCGGAACGGACGAATGTTTTTTGGTGGTTTAAATGGATTCAATGCATTTCACCCAAAAGATATCCAGCCTAACAGCTTTATTCCGCCCGTAGTAATCACCGATTTTCAACTTTTAAATGGAACGGTATCCCCCGGCGACAAACATTCGATACTGCAGTACCACATCAGTTATACAGATGAAGTAGAACTCTCTTATGCTCAATCGTCGTTTTCTTTTTCATTTGCCGCTTTAAATTTTATTATACCAGAAAACAACCAGTACGCCTACCGGCTTACGGGACTGAACGACAACTGGAACTTTGTTAATAATGAACACAAAGCCACGTACTCCAACCTGTCACCGGGGTCTTATGTGTTTGAAGTAAAAGCCTCGAATAACGACGGTGTTTGGAACGAAACGCCTGCGTCGGTCAGGATTACTATTACTCCGCCATTCTGGAACACCTGGTGGTTTAAAACACTGGCCGTGCTGGTACTTGTGGGCACGGCCGCGGCATTTATCCTATTTAAACGTCGGCTGGAGATACAACGGATGGAGGAGAGCAAACGGGAGGAAATACACCAGATGCAATTGCAATTCTTCACCAACATTTCACATGAATTTCGAACCCCGCTCTCGTTGATTTTAGGGCCTTTGGAAAGGCTTGAAAAGGAAGAAAGCGGCAGCACCTTCCGCCACCACTACCACATTATGCATCGCAACGCCAGCAGGCTATTAGGACTCGTGAATGAATTGATGGATTTCCGTAAAGTGGAGTCAGGCGTGCTGAAGCTGAAGGTGATGCCAGGCAACATTCAACTATTCCTGGAGGAAATTGGAGACGAGTTCAACGGCCTGGCGGAGGAAAAAGATATCCGGTTTGTTATTCAACTGATGGACGACTTTCCCCAGCTATGGTTTGACCGGCAGGTACTGGAAAAAATCCTGATAAACCTGATCAGCAATTCCTTTAAGTACACGGGTAATGGCGGTTCAGTAACCGTCAGGGTCGCAAAAACGTTGCAACAATTGCCGCCAACTTTTCAAAACGAACTTATCTTAAAAAGTGACTACCCGGGTAAGGAATATATTTTTATCCAGGTTGCAGATAATGGCATTGGTATTCCCGCAGAGTCTATCAAACACATATTTGAGCAGTACTACCGACTGTCTGATTCACACATTGGTTCCGGAGTTGGCCTGGCCTTTGTAAAAAGCCTCACGTTCTTACACAAGGGAAGCATCAGAGTGTACAGCGAACGAAATCGTGGAACCGAATTTATCATCGCACTGCCGGTTCACAGCAATGATTATGCGAACGATGAAAAATGGCTACACAGCAAAAAAGAAAAAGTAGTCAACATCGAAAGTATGGACTACAAGTTTGGGGAAACATCGCCCGGTCAAAGCGAAACTTCCGGAACCGCGCCTGTTCTTTCGGAGAAAACAAAACACATTTTGATTGTAGACGACAACGAGGAACTGCGGGAATTTTTGATGGAAAGTTTGTCTCCCGATTACCAGGTATGGCAGGCAGAAGATGGCCAAACAGGGATTAAAATTGCAACTGAAAAGCTACCCGATCTGATCATTACAGATGTGATGATGCCGGGAATGAGTGGAATTCAATTTTGTAAACAAGTCAAAGAAAACGAGGAAACCTGTCATTTACCTGTCGTTATGCTGACCGCAAAAACAGCAGAAAAGTCAAAGATAGAAGGTGTGCAATCAGGGGCCGATTTCTACTTTACCAAACCGGTTAACATTGATGTGCTATTGCTCACCATTAAAAACATTTTCAGCCATCAAAAAACACTTAAGGAACATTACACGAGAGACGTTCACCAGGAAACAAAAGAATTGGCGCATTCGGTAAAAGACAAGGCATTTGTTGATCAATTGCTTGCTGTTGTAGAGAAAAACTTAAGTGACTCTACATTGGATGTCGATTTCATTTGTAAGGAGATGGGCATGAGCCGCACAAAACTTTATCAAAACGCGAAAGCCATAGTAGGTCAATCGATAGGTGATTTCATACGTAGTGTTCGACTTCGCAAGGCAATGCAGATAATGACACAAGAGGATGTATTAATAACGGAAGTCATCTACCGGGTAGGAATGCAAACCCAGTCGTATTTCACGAAAGCATTTAAAAAAGAATTTGGCAAAACACCAACGCAGTTTTTGCAGGGATTGGAAAGATGATCACCAAAGGAACGTTCGACGATGAAGCCCGTTAAAGTATATACACGCGTGATAGAGCGAGTCAACAAACAAATCATGACTGCAGCCTATCCGGGCGGAATATCAGGCTATTTGTTCTTTTCAGCTTGTTTAGTATTGATATAATCAGTTGGCGACATTCCAAACTGCTTTTGGAAGCTCCTTGCGAAATTGCTTTGCGAACTGAATCCTACCATTGCTGCAACTTCATACACCCTATATTCACCCTGAACAAGTAAGGCAGCTGCCTTCTTTAGCCGAGTCACCGTTATCAGTTCAACAGGCGAAAGATTTGCGATGGCCTTTATCTTCCGATACAAAGTAATGCGGGTAATATTCAGACTACCTGCGAGCGTTTCGACATCCAGATCAGTGTCATCCAAATTCTTTTCGATCGTGGTATTTAATAATTCCAAAAACTGTTCATCGGCTTTTGAATGAGCTATGCTTTTGATGTGGATCAATGGGGAACTGGCAAAGTATTCCCTGATCATAGCACGGTTATTAATAAGGCTTGCAATCTGTGCAAGCAGGTGTTCCTTAGAAAACGGCTTTTCGATGTAAGCGTCAGCCCCCAACTCCAATCCCTCAACTTTTGCCTGCATCGTATTTTTTGCGGTAAGAAGGATAACAGGAATATGCGAGAATTCAAAGCTTGCTTTTATGGCCTTGCAGAGTTCAAAGCCGTCCATTTCAGGCATCATAACATCACTAATGACCAGTTGGATGACTTCAGCAGCTAAAACTTCCAGTGCTTCCAATCCATTTTCCGCCTTGAATACGGTGTATTTTATACGCAGGATCCTTTCTAAAAACTCGAGGATTTCTTCTTCATCATCTACTATGAGAACAGACGGCAGCATGGGTGAGTTTTGTTTAGCAGAAAGTATGCCTGCTTGTCTTAGCCCGGGATTTTTCGCTTATTTGCTATTGACGAATAAGGCAATTCCACAATAAAGACGTTGTAGCCGGACCCGCCTTCTTTTAAGTAAACCCTTCCCTTATGAAGTTCAATCAAAGACCGGGTAAGTGCCAGTCCTAAACCCGTTCCCTTTTGTTTGTTCGTTTCCTTTATTCTGAAGAAGGGCTCGAAAATCTTTTCCTTCATTTCTTCAGGTATAAGATACCCGTCGTTGCTAACCTGAATCATCACTTTGTTGCTACTCTCGTTTGGCAGTGACACCTTTGCTATGATCCCGGTGCGGGCATACTTTACTGCATTGCTAAACAAGTTGTGAAAAACCTTTGTCAGTGCTTCAGCGTCTGCCCTCATATAAATGGGTTTCGAAGGCATGTCCAATGTATAGTGGAGGCGTCTCTTCTTTGCAAGGGGCTCGAACATGGTGAACGCATCCTGCAATATGTCGTTCAAACTCACCTCGGAAAAGTCCAGGCTAAATCCTTTGGTCTCGACCTGCCTGAAATCCAGTATCTGATGGATTAAATTGATTAGCCTGTTTGTGTTCCTTTCCATCGTAACCACATCTTCTTTAATTTCCGGAACACGGCTCACCATGTCGTTGAGATTTTCAATAGGACCTTTAATAAGGGTAAGCGGCGTTTTTATTTCATGAGCGATGTTGGTAAAGAAATCGATCTTAGCATGATAAATTTCCTTTTCCTTTTTGTCTTCATGAATTTGATGGTAAGTTCGTATGAGGTAACCCGTAAAAAGGATCGCCAATGCCCCATAAGCAATATATGCCCACGTTGTGGCCCACCACGGGGGGATTACCGTTATTGTGAGATCTTTTATGTTTTGGTTCCATACTCCATGCGCACCTGCTTTTACCCTAAACGTATACGAACCTGGTTTCAAATTAGTGAAATAAACCTTCCTATTTGAATTCAGGTAGGTCCACTCTTTATCAAGACCTTTCATGATGTAACTGTATTCCGTGGTTTCAGGAGATGTAAATCGTAATGCTGCAAAATCGATACTAAACGATGACTGGTTATAAGGCAGGGCAATCCTGTCGGTATAAAGAATTGATTTTGTTAAAATGCCGGAGTGCTGGCTGATCTCAACGTCTTTGTTCTGCACCTGCAAACCCGTGATATATACCGGGGGCATATATTGGTGCTTCCGCAAAACAGCAGGATTAAATTTAATCATCCCCTGAACACTGCCGAAGTATAAGTTTCCATGTTTGTCTTTATAGCCGGAATTGTAGTTAAACTGATCATTTAAAAGGCCCTTTTCCTTGGTGTAGATTGTTGTTTTCCCCCGGGCGATATCCAGGTTGACAAGGCCCTTAGCTGTGCTTATCCACAAAGTTTTATTCTCGTCTTCCAGAACTTTGAAAACGAAATTGCTCGGGAAGGCATTTTGCATCGTATACCTTGTAAATTTTCTGTTTACATTACTATACATACAAAGACCACCGCCTTCTGTAGAAAGCCAGAGGTTTCCGCGACTATCCTGATAAAGTGAATTGATCGAGTTGGTTGGCAAACTGCTTTGATTGCCCGATTCATTTTGGAAATGCCCTTTTTTTCCGGTACCGGGATTGAAATAGAAAAGTCCCCGTCTATGTGTTCCAATCCAGATTGTTCCCTCATGATCTTCTAAAAGACAAGATATAAAGCTTTCTTCTGCGATGCCCTGCGGGTATATAAATTTCTCATTCTCCCGGTTAAATTTACAGATACCGGCTGCAGTTCCCAGGTAGATTTCACCGTTCCTGGTTTGTAACAGAGAGACAATAAAATTGTTTTTTAAGCTGTTGGCACCAACACCCGCTACATAGTGTTTTATTACTTTCCCCGTGCTGGTCTGCATGATGTTCAACCCATGTTCAAAAGTACCTATCAATAGTTCATCCTTCACAACCAATAAGCCGTGTATATTGTGATAGCTGATGCTTCCGCTTTTGCCCGTTGGCTTAAATCGCGTTACAGACCCGGTTTCGAGATTGAGTTTACTTAATCCGGCATCTTCAGTTCCGATCCACAGGTTCCCTGAACTGTCTTCGCAAATTTCCCTTACTGCGTTACCGCTGATGGAGTTGGCCGAATAGTCAGGATAATACTTCTGGAATGTTGCAGGTTGTTTTGAAAAATAGTTTAAGCCACCAAAAAAAGTTCCTGCCCAAATACCCCTCTCCGTGTCTTTGCAAAGTGTATATACGGCATTGTCAGACAAGGAATACGGATCAAGAACTTTCTTCCTGATGTTAATCGTTTTTCCCGAAACACGATCCCAGATATAAATACCTGACTCGGTGGCAAACCAGGTCTCATGATTATTTACTATTAAAATGTCACGAACATATATGGTGGTTTTATC
>JASLBT010000210.1 GCA_030146445.1 Segetibacter sp.
CGGTACGTCATCTGGAACGGGCTCCTTGGGCTATTACCCAGCCATTCACCTTCAGAAAGATTGGTTTTCGAGTAACCTACGGTGCTGTTCAACTGAACTGTTAACCTGTTCGCAGTATGTTCTATATTAAACCTGGTCGTATACCGCTTTAAAGCCGACCCCAGATCTATACCCTGCTGATCAAAATAGCCGGCAGACAGGAAAAATCGTGTTTTGTCGCTTCCACCACTCATATTTACTTCGTGTGTTTGCGACAGTCCCTGGCGGTAGAAAAGATCAGCATAGTTGGTGTTGATCCCCCTGATGCTATCGAGGATAAAATCGTAACGGGTAAGTGTTGTTGCAGGCAGGTTTGCATTTGCAGGATTCTGCCTCGAGTAAGTCCAGCCCGGTGTACTGGTACGGGCACCTAATAGACCAATTCTTTCTTCATATTCCAGGATTTCTGCGGTGTTCATCATGTTCAACCTGGAAAAGTCTGGACGTTGAGTTAGACCAACCTGGCTCCGGACGGTAAAATTCGTAACACCAGCCCGACCCTTCTTTGTAGTTATAACAATCACACCTGTACCCCCACGCGCTCCGTAAAGGGCTGCTGCGTTAGCATCTTTCAATATCGTGATTGATTCGAAATCGTTTGGATTGAGTGTTTGAAAATCTCCGGCAGCCGTAGGAATTCCGTCAATTACGTACAAAGGTTGGGCACCGGCACCTGAAATAGATTGAACCCCCCTGATGGTAACGGATGCGTTTGCACCCGGTTGACCCGAACCTGAGTTTACCAGCAGGCCTGGAGCACGTCCCTGTAACGCCTGGTCAAACGAGCCAACCGGAACAGTTTCGACGGCTCTCCCACTGATTACGGTAGAAGCGCCGGCAAACTGCGATCGTCTTTCGCGGGTGTACCCGGTGACGATTATCTCTGCGAGGTCTCTTGCTGCTGAGGTTAAAGTGACGGAATAGGTAGAACTGCTTGTGAGCGGCAACTCTCGCTGGTCGAGGCCGACTGAAGAAATCACAATTGATTTTGCAGTTGGTGGTACCGATAAAGAGAAGGTACCTTCGGCATTAGTTACCGTGCCGACCGTTGAATTTTTTACAGAGACGGAAGCGCTGGCTACGGGGTTTCCTTTCTCATCTAAAACCCTCCCTGTAATTGTACGGCTTTGGGCAATTACATAGCCCGATGCCGCTACAATGCATAGCATTAGCAATAGAATTTTTCTCATGTGTGTTTAAGTTATAATGTGAATGCAATATATTGTATTCCCCACAAACTTGACAACCGGCATTGCAATTCTGCTGCAAATAGATTATGCATGGATAAAATAAAAATTGATCCTGTTTTTCAGATCCATTCCACTGTTCCCGACTTGTTTAAATATTGGTTGATATCAGTCCCTCCAGGCTCAACAGCACAAGAGTGCGACGCAACGGCTGTCGAATTCAGGTATTCCATTTGGTCCAAAAAAAAGGCATTCGTTGCCGAATGCCCTTTTAAAAACAGCATGATTCTCTAGTCTACTACCCAGACCCTCGTATTGGTTGGAACGATTGTTTGTCCATTATCAAGCGTCAGCAAAAAATAGAAATCCCTCGTTAACAGGACATCTGATGCCGGATCAGCTGTAGTGCCGGTTTTTGCTTTCCATTCGTCGAATGATGTTGTAAACGTATAGGAATGTGCATTAACCGGGATGGGCGTAGCCGACCATAGATTGCCGATAGCGGTACCCACTGTAGTGCCTGTGTTAATGGCCGTAAAATTTGCCGTTGTCGAAGCGGCTATTTTGGTGACCTCTTTGATTGTTCGTCCGGAATTGGCCGGTATTTGCAGCGTAATGACAATCTGGTTTTCAGCTTTAGACGCTCTCACGGTTGGTGCCGGACGATAATCATAGGCGTTGGCTACGGTAACGGGTACTTCGGGCCTGCTATCGGTGAGTGGACCGAACCCTTCTTTTTTGCATGCATTCAGGAGTATAAAAAATAGCCCGAAAAAGCAGAAATGTCTTGAATTCATATAACAGATTATTTGGGTTAATTATAGACCCCACCAGACTTTTTCGTTGGTACGCGGACGGGGGTTTGGTTGATTTGGATTGCGCTGGCTTTCTGTGGTGCTGTATGGATATCTTTTGGGGATGACATTTGGATCATCGCCGACCGCGTTCAAAGAAGGAATAAGTTGCGGATAACCGGTTCGTCGGTAATCGTTGTACGCCTCAATGCCATTACCTACCCAGGCGATGTATTTTTGGGTGATGATTTGTTTGTGCTGGTCTTCGGTGCTGCCGGTTAAATTAACGATCAAAGGATTATCGTTGAAATAAGTATCTATTTCGGCTGTTGTCATACCTGTCTTACTCATGGAGGCACGAATTCCCTCCTGGTACAATGCGTTCGGATCTCCGGCTGTTCCGAAGAGTAATGCAGATTCCGCCAGGATGAAGGCTCGTTGAAAGTTGGTCAGCAACCTGACGGGTGCTTCCCCGGATGTTCCCACAACATAGGTATTGTACCTGGAACGGTCCGCCTGCAAAGGGGCGACAACATTATCTCCGTTATTATAACCCCTGAAAATTCCGTTTGGTTTTGTGTAGAACTTCTCCAATCTCACCGTATCGTTAAGGTTTCTCATAAATGCAAGGAACCTCGAACTCATCAACTGCTCGGTAGTTCTGTTGCCATAGTCATAGGCATACAGCGGGTTTTGATTGTACAACGCGCCAAAGAACTTCACCTCAAAATCCTGTGAGTTGTCGGTGATATAATTATTACCGGCCAATACATCCGAAATCACGGATTCGGTTACCTCTGGTTTCACATTAGAAATTTGAATAGCAAGTTTTAAGAGAAGGGTATTACCTGCCCTTTTCCATTTTCCTACATCGCCACCATATATAATATCGTCGGTAGTGGGTTTTGTTACACTGGCTTTATCGAGGTCTGCCAGTCCATCACGAACGAGGTCGAAGAGGCTCTGAATGCCAAGGGCCGGGTTACCGAGATAGATGTCTTCCTGCTTGTCGAAACGCGGTTTTGTGATCATGGTGCCGATGCCGGCTTCAGAATACGGTACGTCGCCCCAGAGATCGGTAGCAACTGAAAAAGCATAAGCCATTTGGATCTTTGCTATTCCTGCGTAAACGGGACTTGTTTCCTGGGTCTTGGAAACGATTATCCGGCAATTTTTGATGACCGGGAACAACTCGTTGTTCCATTGATTTTCAAACACTCCTTCCAGTCGGTAAACATCATAGTCGTCGGGATCGCCAAGTGCGCCGGCATTGTATTGAACAAGGATGGAAGCTGCTCTGCCGAGATTATTGCCATTGAGCCAGGCAATGCCAACCGAGGTGGTAGGTAACAGCACTTTCGGCGGCGCGTCGGTAGACTCGTTGGGATCGGTATTTACATCAAGGTATTTTTTGCATGAACTGAAAATCGTTAGCAAAACAACCAGGTATAATAGTCTTTTCATCTTAAGCGATTGAGTGGGTTAAAAGGTTAGACGCAGGCTTGCTCCAAGGCTACGGGCATTAAATGCACTCTGAAGTTCAAGCCCTCTGCTGTTTCCGGCTCCCTGTGTATTCATCTCCGGATCAAACGGGGCATTGGGTGCATAGTAAAACAGGTTACGTCCGAAAACGGTGAAGCGTGCGGTACTGAAGATTTTCCTGACAGTTGTACCTCCCGGCAGTTCAACACCCAAGGAAATTTCCCTGAGGCGAAACGTTGTTGCATCAAATACACCGAACTCCCCTGCTCCACTTGTTTGACCGAGGCCCTGCCAATAAGTTTGGGCAGGTATCTGGATGTTGTTTGGCACATATTTGCCGTCGGCGGTTGATATCACACCGGGGAATATTCTTGGTTGATCCCTGTCCACCCCGGTTTCTTTTAGGGAGCCATTACTTCTGAAGGCAATGGCGCCCCACGAAACCACGTCACCCCCTTGTTTGTAGTCTAACAAAAATGAGAGGGAAAGGCGTTTATATCTTAGCGTATTGGTCAACCCGGCATTCCAGTCGCGGTTTGGATCAGCAATGATCTTTCCTGCGTTGGTACCCAGAGGTAAACCGCTAGCAGGATTTATCAGCAACTGACCATCAGGACTACGCTGGTATTGCAAACCCACGATCACACCATAAGGCTCACCTTCGACAATGGAAGGCACTGCATTCCCAAATCGCTGACCGTTGATGTTTGTACTTGTAACACCATTACCAATTGAAACTACCTTGTTTCGTATTCTTGTGAAGTTGAGGCTGGTTTCCCAACGGAAGTTCCTGCCCGCAAACACGGTTCCGTTAACCAGCAGTTCAACGCCTTTGTTTAAGATTTCACCTGTATTGCTCACTTGCGTGAGGAAGCCCGAAGAGGGTGATATACCTACCGCGATGATCTGGTTTGTACTGCTTGAGTAAAAGTATGTTGCATCTATACTCAGGCGATTTTTCAACAACCCCACATTGACACCAATTTCGTATGATGTTGTAAATTCTGGTTGCAGGTTTGCATTGCCAATTTGTGAACTGGCGGTAAATCCAAGAGTAGAAGAATACGGGAAATTGAAAAGGGCCACGCTACTGTTGCCGTAAGTAGTTTCTAAGTAGGTATTCTGCAGCAGGTAAACGTCTGCGTCACGACCGACACGCGCGATGTTCGCCCTCACTTTGCCATAAGAAAGAAAGTCGGTTTTCAAATCAAAAGCATCGGTAAAAACAAAGCTTCCTGCGACCGAAGGATAGAAGTAAAGGTTTTTCTCTTTTGGTAGCGTTGAGGACTGATCGGCCCGTCCTGTAAGTTCGAGAAAAAGAAAGTTATTATAGGCGAAAGATGCCTGCGCATAGTAACCAAGTATGCGGCGGGTCTCGTTACGCTCACCGGAGTTGCTTCGAACGCCGGCATTACTAACATTGTAGTAACCAGGGATAACGAGTTCGGTACCGTCGACAGTAACATTCTGGAATACCCTGTTATTGATGTTCTGCCCCAACAAGAAGTTCGCGCTTAAACCATTTACAAAGAACTTCTCTTTTTTCGCAGTAATGATGAGGTCACCATTGAGCTCACTTCTGAAGAAATTGTCTTCCATGACGCGACCCTTTCCGTTTGCTGCAAGTGAGCCAATTGCAACGATTCGTTTTCTTCTATCTGTGTAAGCGTCAATTCCCAGGCGGTAGCTTACATTAAGCCAATTTGTGAAGTCGTAGCCAATCCTTACGTTCCCGGTTGTCCTTGATAGCCTGCT
>JASLBT010000218.1 GCA_030146445.1 Segetibacter sp.
AAAAGAAAGACCCGGAACCGGGCCTTTCTTTTTGTATTCAGATGGTTTGTATTCAGATCGGAAACTGAAAACATAGAAGCTAAAATGGCAGATCATCCATTGGCTCATTAACGTCTGTGGTCATGACGGTTGGGTTGTTCCCCGATGTATTGCCGTTACCTGCTTGAGTTCCATAGTTGCCTCCCGGTTGCTGTTCGCTCGTACTTACCTCTCCAGTTTTGCTGCCGAGCAGTTGTATACTCATCACCCGCAGGCTCAGCGAAGTGCCCTGCCGGCCATCGTTGGTGGTGTAAGTGCGTATGTCTGGTGTGCCTTCTGCATAAACCTGTGTTCCTTTTTTCAGGTAGGGTGCGATACCTACCCGGTCAGTCCAGTACGCACATTCCACCCACAACGTTTTGTCTTTTTGCTGGCCCTGGGCGTCGCGATACTTTTCTGTATGGGCGACACTAAAATTTATCACGGTTTTTCCATTCACGTTATTGGTAACGGAATCCCTGCCGAGATTGCCAATTACTTGTAGCTTAATCATAATAAATTGTTTTGTGGTAGCGGACAAAGTAATAAAAATATCTTAGGGTGTTCATGCGGCGGAAAATATTTGTTGGCACGCCTTTTACCCCCACGTTTGAGCAAACGGAAACTTTAACGATACTGAACGCTCAACTGACGCATTCGATGGTAAAGGAAGTATAGTTTTGCTAAAAGTCGTTTGTTATACGATTAAACAGAATGAACCCGCAATACACAAATACACTTTTAGCTGTGATCCTGATCACACTGCCACTATGGATCATTGCCAGGAGGCTTGTGCTCCCTCGACAAAAGCCGATTTCAAAAAATTCCTATTATAAGCACGAGCTGGCCAATGCTTTGCTCTATTGTTACTTTATAGGCCTGGTATCAATCACCCTCTTACCATTTTCGAAATACACGAACAGCTTCCCAAATCGCGCCAATATTGTTCCTTTTGTAAATGCTGTAACGGACCTGGAGGATATACTCAAAACACATACTTTCAGGATCATGCTACCCCACTTGCTGGAAAACATTGTTGGTAACCTGGTGCTGCTGCTGCCCGTAGGAATACTTTTTCCGATTTGTTTCAGGTACTTCCGGTCGTTCAAACGGGTATTGATTGCAGGATTTTTGATATCATTCACTATTGAAACACTACAATACTTTTTAAAGTTTATTGCTATTTACCGGTCAGCTGATATAGACGACATTATTCTCAATACGACCGGGGTAGCGATCGGATACCTGGGTTATCAAGTACTCGTTGCGAAAAAGTCGTTCCAACCAGCCTTTCTCGAAAACAATTTAACCACCTGACTTTTACCGTATGCCCGATTGGAAGATAAGGGACGCACTATTCACTGACCTTGGGCAATTATTGATATTTACAATTCCACGGTTCCGTCAGCGATGGTCACTGCCGAGGTGGAACCGGTGTCTTTAGAAAGCCGGATTGCATGGTTTGCCGAACACAACCCTTCACAAATGCCGCTCTGGGTGGCAACCGATGCCAACGATAGCGTTTTTGCGTGGGTGAGTTTCCAGCCTTTTTATGGCAGAGCCGCTTACTCTGCGACCGCTGAAATAAGTATTTACGTGAAGGAACAGTACAGGGACCGGAACTTTGGCGGCAGTTATTAGCATATGCGCTCGCTGAGGGCCGCTGTTTTGGCTTCATGAACCTGCTCGGATACATATTCGCCCACAATGAACCCAGTTTACGGCTGTTTAGAAGCTTTGGATTCGAAACCTGGGGAACACTACCCGCTATTGCAATCATTGATGGGATCGAACGCACCTTACTGATCCTGGGAAAGCGTTTACTTTAAAACGCAATGCCATTTTTTTCTTAAAATGAATCGGGTTACTCATTGCGGTAGACACCCCTAAGGCATAATCTAAAAGCGTTATCGTAAATTTGCCATTCAATTTCTAAGTTATGGGCCGGAAAGGTAAGGTGCTCGTTGCAATGAGTGGCGGAATAGACAGTACGGTAACTGCGCTGATGCTGCACGAGCAGGGTTATGATGTTGTGGGAATAACGATGAAAACCTGGGATTATGCAAGTGCTGGCAGTAGTAAAAAAGAAACGGGATGCTGTAATCTCGACAGTTTCAACGATGCCCGTGCGGCTGCCGTGCACCACGGTTTTCCTCACTTTATCCTGGACATCAGGGAAGAGTTTGGCGATTTTGTCATTGAAAACTTTGTTGACGAATACCTGGCCGGGCGAACGCCAAATCCGTGCGTTATGTGCAACACCCATATTAAATGGCGTGCTTTATTGAAACGTGCGAATGCTCTGGATTGCGAATATATAGCAACAGGCCATTACGCTAATGTCCGGCAGCACGATAACGGACGTTACGTCATCAGCAAGGGAAAGGATGCAACAAAAGACCAAAGTTATGTGCTCTGGGGTCTCGACCAGGAACTACTGAGCCGAACACTCTTGCCGCTTGGGACTTATCACAAAACTGAGATCCGGCAAATGGCTCATGATATGGGTTACCCTGAACTGGCCAAAAAAAGTGAGAGTTATGAAATCTGTTTTGTCCCCGACAACGACTATCGTGGGTTTCTGAAAAGGAGGGTTGATGGACTGGAGAAAGAGGTGGCTAACGGAAACTTCGTAGATAAAACAGGTAAAATCATTGGCAAACACAACGGTTATCCTTTTTATACTGTCGGTCAGCGAAAAGGTCTTGTCGCCATGGGAAGACCCGTTTTTGTAACCCAGATCATCCCTGAAAGCAATACGGTTGTTCTTGGAGATGAAATAGACCTCCAGCAAAATAACATGATCGTGGGCAAGATCAACCTCGGCAAATATGATGTACTAACCCCCGGCATGGAAGCCATTACCAAAATCCGGTATAAAGACCAGGGTTGTTTAAGTAATCTCTATCCCGATGGTTCAAATGCACGGGTGACATTTTACGAGCATGTTAAAGGCATAGCACCCGGACAAAGTGCGGTTTTTTATGAAAACGACGACGTAATTGGTGGTGGAATAATTCAAAGAGGAAGTTTGACGAACTGATCTCTTATGCTTGCTGCCCTTGCGTGGTACGCAGTTGATCTGAACTGGAACTTGATTTGCAATAAGTTGAAAAACATGAGAAGCAACAACTGAAGTAAACAGTTGTCGTTTTTTATTCACGTCCGTGGGAGGAAAACAGTCGTTTGTCGGCTCCTGGCTTGCACCCGTTCGGTTCAATAGCATAGTATCGGGGACGTGGATCGAGGTTTTGGTATCCTTTATACCCAGGGATATACTTCTGCCATCATCTGGGTACTGCTCGGCTTTTTGTGCTGAAAGGTTCTACCTGTACATCCGGCAAACGTTTTCGTCCACAGTAATTCGGCTCCCCCGGATATTGCCGGTGAAAATAATTTTGTGGCATGCTTTTCTGTAGTAAAACAGCTTGCAACGTGTCTAATTGCACTGTAACTTTAACTGTTGCAGCAATAACAAACACTCTAACCAATCCGTACCATGCATTCCCTTACCCTTCCTTCTACTTTCGTGGATTCTTATCCGCGTTCAGTACATAAATACCTGTTATTCCTGCTGTTGATCATATTCAGTAGCATCACGGGATCAGCCCAGGTTAATGTTGCCAGGAGTAGCAATGGTGGCGTTGTGACCACCTCGTCAAACCACGACAATTCCACCGCCTACCATGGACCTCATGCAAACGACGGGGAAAGAAAAGGCACCGTATGGTGGAACGACAATAACCCGGGTGTTTTTCCTGACTGGATCGAAGTAAGTTTTTCGGCGGCAAAATCGATTAATCTTATCAATGTTTTTACCATTCAGGATAATTATTCGAGCCCTTCCGAACCAACAGAAGCGATGACCTTCACCAACTACGGTATAAAGGACTTCGATATTCAAACCTGGAACGGATCAGCATGGGTCAATGTTACGGGGGGCTCCATACGAGGAAATAATAAGGTTTGGACCAAAGTATCGTTCCCGGAAATTACGACCAGTAAAATCCGGATTTTGGTGTTGGCCACTGCAGACGGGAAAACGCGTATCGCAGAAGTTGAAGCTTTTACACCGGGAACCACCACAACTACAGAGCCTGCTCCCACGGCGCCTTCAGTTAACATCGCCAGAAGCACCAATGGGGGCACCATACTCACCTCCTCCAATCATGATAATTCGAGCGCATACTGGGGCCCCTTTGCGAATGACGGTGACAGAAAAGGCATAAACTGGTGGAATGATAACACCCGGGGTACATTTCCCGACTGGTTGCAGGTCAACTTTTCCGCCGCAAAATCAATCAATCTCGTTAATATATTTTCTATCCAGGATAACTACTCCAGTCCGGTTGAACCTACGGAGACCATGACCTTTACCAATTACGGGTTGAAGGACTTTGACGTTCAAACCTGGGATGGTACGAAGTGGGTGAATGTTCCGGGTGGATCCATTCGGGGGAATACCAAAGTATGGACGAAAGTTTCTTTTCCTGCAATTACTACTTCGCAGTTGCGAATATTTGTGCTCGCAACAGCAGACGGCGCAACCCGGATCGCCGAAGTTGAAGTTTTTACATCAGGCACGACAACAACGACTGAACCAGTCACCGACACAACGACGGAAACCAATACCGACACGACCACTAAATCTTCGACCGACACAACGACAAGCACAACCACAACGACCACGGAAACGATGACGAATGTTGCCCTGGCCGTAAGAGGCGGTACTGCCACTGCCTCGGCTTACCTCGGGAAATATACGCCAACCCGAACCATTAATGATGAGCGTACAGGGGTAAATGGAGGCATTTGGGCCGTTGCAGTTGATGGCAGCAACCCCCAATGGATAGAGATTGCTTTCAATGCGCAGAAAAAGATCCGGGAAATTGATGTATTTACGAACCAGGATAATAATGCGAACCCGGTTGAACCAACAGAAACACTGACTTTCACTTCGCTGGGAATAGTTGACTTCGAAGTGCAGACCTGGAGCGGTTCAGCATGGATCACCGTTCCAAATGGCAAGGTAGTCGGCAACAACAAGGTATGGCGTAAATTTACTTTTTCACCCATTGCCACCACCAAAATCCGGGTTTCTGTTACGCGTACTGCTGATGGCTATGCCCGAATTACTGAGATCCAGGCATGGGGTGATCCTGAAGCGCCACTTAAAAACGTGGGGAATACACCCTTATATATTATTATCGGCCAGTCGAACGTAGGTTGGAACCGTATTGGTTCATTATCGGCTGAACAGCAGAGCATTTACAAGGTTCCAATGAAAGCCCAGATCTATGACACCCGCCATTCAACCAACAAGTGGGCACAGATGACTCCAGGAGTCAATACGGCTATTGTGAATGGCATGTACGACGATGACTTCGGCCTGCAAACATCCTTTGTTAAGAAACTAAATGAAGAACCTGGTTCAATTGAGCCGTACATTTTCCAGTATGCTTTAGCAGGCACCACGATGGCGGTCGAATGGAGTCCCCTGAATGGTGGCGGCTACTCGAACAACACCTTTAAACTCTACCTTTCACAGGCACTGGAAGCGGCAACAGAGAAAACTGTGGGCAAACCACTGGAATTAAAAGGAATTATAATAGTCAACGGCGAAAGTGATGCATTAAATGAGGCTCAAGCAAATGCATTTGGAGCTAACCTGAAGAACTTTTTTAACGACTTTCATACCTGGATACAGTCGCAATGGCAACTCAATAACCTCAACACGCCATTGACCAACTATAAAAAGGTAATAACAAGGCTCAATACGCCAACCTTTCCTTATCGAAGCGCGGTGAGGGCGGCACAGGAGGCATACGCAGCCGATCCGGCAAATAACGCGATCCTCATCAATACAGATGGATATCGCCTGCTTGGCGACCAAACCCATTATTCGCCGGAAGCACAGATCCAATTTGGGATTGACATTTACAATGCGTTAAAAGCAGCACCACCAAATCAATAGACAATTGTAGTATTCCTTAAACTTGAACAGGTACCGGAAGCTGTTTTCCGGCTCCACAAAGGCACCGCCGATGAACGTAGTGCGTCGCAACGATGTTTCATCGGTGGTATGTCGCCGGACACCAAAAAACCTTTTTCATCAGCAGCACGGAGTTGTTCATTGCACCAAACTGACTAACTTACGCGATCCTATTTGTATCAAATGAGAAGACTATATACCGTTGGCGTTCTTTCTATAGTGGTATTGCTGCTGCTGAATGGCTGTTCGAAGGAGAACGAAACGTTGTCGCCGGCCACTATAACCGACTACTTTCCATTGAAACCCGGGCTTGCTTATATTTACCGGATGGACTCCACCTTGCCGGCTCCATTCGGAACGGCCCTGGTCGTTCACAGCTACCAGGCAAAAGATACTATAGAGTCGACTTTTACCGATAACCAGGGCAGGCTTTCTTACCGGATCTTCCGGTTTGTCAGGGATACCGCAGGCGTGCAATCGTGGCGGTTTGCTGCAACTTATGTAGCCACACCCACCGCTTCGACCCTCGAATATGTTGATAATAACCTGCGTTTCATCAAACTGGCCCAACCGATAAAGGACGGCTTTATGTTTCGGGCACATACGTATATCGATACAAAATCGCTGAACTCACCGGCGCCTTTCCTCGACGAATGGGAGTACGAATACCAGAATGTCGGTATGCCTTATACCGTGCTCAACAAGACTTACGACTCTACGGTCACCGTCGCCCAGCGTGATGAAACTACCCCGCCCGGTCCGTTTAACCCGGCCAATTATCAACAGCGAAACTTTGGGGTTGAAGTTTATGCAAAAGGGGTAGGCCTCATCTATAAAGAATTTCTGCACTGGACTTACCAAACCACGCCACCCCCTGCGAAATATGAAGACGCCAGTTTTGGTGTAAAGCTCAGGCTGATCCATCACTACTAGCCGGGTAGCTCATCAGCTACACTCATCCGTTTGCCTGGCTTAACCATCAGCCTGAACCCTAATTGTTGTAGATTTGGGTTAGCCAAATTATCCTGATGCGAAAACTTTTTACCGGCTTGTTTATTCTGCTGTTTTCAATTGCCACCCATGCACAATACCCAAAACTGATTGTTCAGTTACGCGATAAGGGTGGCAGCCTTTTCTCTCTTTCTGAGCCATCAAAATTTTTGTCCGGCAGATCGCTTGAACGCAGGGTTAAGCAAAACATCGGTTTCGACAGCACGGATCTTCCTGTAAGCTTAAGTTATCTCGACAGCATAAGGCTGGCCGGTAACGTTACGATACTCAGCACGTCTAAATGGCTGAACCAGGTTTTGGTGCAATCAACTGATGCTGCCGCCCTTGCCAAAATCCGGTCGTTTCCTTTTGTAAAAACTGTTACCGGGGCCGGCTTCAGAATACGTGGTAACGCCGTGCCTTTCGACGAGAACTTCACGGAAGAAGTACAGCCAATTACAAGAACTTCAAGACAACAACGAACTGCAGGCGACCTCATCAACTATGGCAGCAGCTACTCGCAGGTACATATCCACGAAGGAGAGTTCCTGCACAATAAAGGATTTCGCGGGCAAAATAAGCTAATCACCGTTTTAGACGCCGGCTTTGCGCAGTACCGGTCGGTTACTGCCTTCGACAGCATCCGGCAAAATGGACAAGTCCTGGGTGAACGCGATTTTGTAGCATTTGACAACAGCGTAAATGAGGACGACGCTCATGGGATGTATTGTCTTAGCACCATGAGCGCTAATTGGCCGGGTAAAATGGTCGGCACTGCTCCTAAAGCCAGTTACTGGCTCGTACGAACCGAAAATGTTGTAGGTGAATACCCAATCGAAGAACATAACTGGGTTGTTGGAGCTGAATTTGCCGACAGCACGGGCTCAGACATGATCTCCTCATCACTTGGTTATTACCATTTTGACGCCCCCGCGTTCAACCACAGCCACGCCGACTTCTACCGGAATACCACTCCCGTTTCCCGCGGTGCCAGCCTTGCTGCCCACAAAGGAATGATTGTGATGAACAGTGCCGGAAATGAGGGAAATAGTTCCTGGAAGTACCTTGCGTTTCCCGCTGACGCGGACAGTGTTTGTGCCGTTGGCGCAACCAATACGGCCGGTCAAATTGCAAGTTTCAGCAGTTATGGATACCCGGGAAAGGTAAAGCCAAACATAGTTTCTGTTGGAGCTGGAACGATCATAGCGGGCTTAAACAACGAACCTCAGTTGGGTAATGGCACATCGTACGCTAATCCCAATGTCGCGGGCCTGATCGCGTGTTTATGGCAGGCGTTTCCGTCGCTAACAAACATGAAAGTATTGGATGCCGTGTATAAAAGCGCTGACCGTTACGCGATGCCCAACGACCGCTACGGCTTTGGTATACCTAACTTCAGGAAAGCGTATCTATCGCTGAAAACAGAAGAAAACGTGGCAAAGTATGGTGCCGACTGGCTGTTTGCTACACCAGATCCTTTTACCACGAAAATAGATGTTAAGCTCATCGGGCAAATAGATGGGAAAGGCCGGATTGACCTGGTAAATAGTTCTAACCAGGTGATTGCTGTGAGAAACCTAACAACCGAGCTACAGGAAGTTTACGACTTTTCTTTTGATAGCCTTGACCAGGCACCTGCAGGCAATTACGTGATCAGGTATACCGATTCGATACAATCGCGACAGGTAAACCTCCAAAAATTACCCACTTCTTCGCCGGTGGAGTGGCTTATTGCCGGTCCTAATCCCTTTACTTCAACACTAACGGTGACCATAACGGCGCCCGAAACGGCAGCGGCGGCCATCATGCTCATCGATGCCAAAGGAAGTAAGGTGGACGAAATAAGGCTAAACACAACAACAGGAACAACTCAAACACTTAGTTTCAAAAACGCCGCTAACCTTCCACCCGGCGTGTATACTCTCGTATACAGGAGTAAAAATATCGACCGGTCGCTGCGCATGTTAAAACTATAAGCAACTGCATACAGTTATAATCCCCGCTGAAGTAATGTGGCAAAAAGGGTGTCGGCCTGCATCTTATACCCCTTCAGTAGCGATGTTTTCATCACGGCGAGTGGGTATGTCCTTGTCAGGTGGTTAACTACGTCTTCATTTTCGCGGGTGAATACCGAACAGGTTGAATACAGCAGAAATCCTCCGGGTTTTACAAAAGGTACTACGTTCGAAGCAATTGTACGCTGCAGTGTATGATACCGCTCTATTTCACCGGCTTCAAAAAAAGCGAGCTGTTCAGGCGTACGCCCCCAGGTACCCGATCCTGAGCAAGGCGCATCACATATGACAAGGTCGAACTGCTGATCGCCAATTGAAGCGGACAGTAAATCCGGGTTAGAGAGATCTACGATCAGCGACTTATATCCACGAATACCGGCTTGCTTCAACCTGCTGTTCAGGTTGTGAATGATCGACGGGCGAACATCTGAGGCGAGCAGATCCACGTTGCTAAAGCTGTCGTGTACAAGGATGGTTTTCCCGCCACTTGCCGCACAGCAATCCCACACCGCCGGCATGGCCCCATGAAACAATGGAAGAAAAGTGCCTACCCGTTGCGAGTTGAAATCCTGCACAACGTATTCCTTGTTCAAGTCCAGGATGGTGTCGAGTTTCGTTCCATTTTTAAACGCAAGGCAATCTGTCGCGATTACCTCGAAAGATATCCCATTGGTCACTAATTTTTGCTCAACAAGGCTTGACTTACCGGGCCTGGTTCGTATGAAGAGTTTCGGCTGTTTTAGAAACGAAATTGAGAACTCTACTTCGTCAATGTCAGCGCTCAGTGCATTCGCGAACGGAAAAATTTTGGAAGGATCAACAAAAAGCACGTGTGCAAACTTTTCAGAAAGCGGGAGCGAAATTTTCTCGTTCCAGTCGGGCCTCAGCAGTTGTAGTAACGGCTGAGGCTCTTCGTTACATAGAAATGAGCCCGCTAAAATCTGCTCTTCAACAGTCGCTTCTGTGCTACTACCAAGCCTGAAATAATTGTAACATAACCCGGATATGCTCTTCCTGTCTTTTGATCCGTACTTTTTTTCTGCCGCAAAAAACTGACGTAAAAAGCTGTCGAACGGAATTTCTCCATTGTACAACTGCAATATGGATTTGGCGGTATTAAGGTGCGAATAAAGGCGTGACATGACCGGGACCCACAAGAGGGGCGTAAAGATAGCAATCACGCGGCTTGATCAATGGCCCGTTTAATTTTCAGAAAGGCAACAAGTACGGAACCGGGAACTTCTGGCGGGCGCGAACCCCGGTTTACCTCGTGGTTTCGGGGTTTGCAGGTCCGGCTGCAGGACTGGCTTCTGTAAAAACATATCCGTTACTGAGGCATCACGGAATTTTAATGTCAGTCACTTTATCAGCCCCTCAAAAAGCCCTCACCACTCCTATCACGGCGGAAAACAAAAACGCTCCCAAATGGGAGCGTTCTAAAATAAAATCAGATCAATTTATAATTGCAGTAAAGTTTTTACAGGATCTTTTCCAAAGAGGAGTAGCTCCGGTGTTTCCAACAGTTCTTTAACTCTTACCAGGAAGCTTACACTTTCACGTCCATCAATAATGCGGTGATCATAACTTAATGCCACATACATCATTGGCTTTATTACGACCTGCCCGTTTATAGCCATCGGGCGTTCCTGTATTTTGTGCATCCCCAGTATTGCACTCTGCGGAATATTAATTATCGGGGTCGACAACAACGATCCAAATACGCCACCATTGGTAATCGTAAACGTACCTCCCTGCATTTCTTCCATGGTTAACTTATTGTCCCTTGCTTTGCCGGCCAGCTTAATCACCTCTT